>JAEYOB010000325.1 GCA_023412175.1 Pseudomonadota bacterium
GTGCTGTTCGGCGGTCTGATGATCGTCCGCGGCCCGGACGGGCAGCCGGTGCCGAAGACGCTGGAGTTCAACGTCCGCTTTGGCGACCCGGAATGCCAGACGCTGATGGCGCGCTTCAAGTCCGACGTGCTGGCGGCACTGCTGGCTTCGCGCGACGGCACGCTCAAGCCTGAGGACGTGCAGTGGCACGACGCGGCGGCGCTGTGCGTGGTGATGGCGGCCAAGGGCTATCCCGGCGACTACCTGAAGAACACCGAGATCCAGGGCTTTGCCGAGGCGAACGCCGTCGAGGGCGTGACCGTCTTCCACGCCGGCACCAAGGCCGACGGCGGCCGTGTCCTGGCGACCGGCGGGCGCGTGCTGGGCGTGACCGCCATGGCGCCGACCGTCAGGGAGGCGCAGGAGCGGGCCTACCAGGCGGTGGACAAGCTCGATTGGCCGGAGGGCTTCTGCCGGCGCGACATCGGCTGGCGGGCCGTGGGGCGCTGAGCCGGCTCCGCATTCAGGCCAGCGCGGACGGCACCGGCGCTCCGGCCGCCTGGGATGCCGGTGGTTGTTCGGCCGGCGGCAGGCGGACGGTTACGGTCGTGCCGAGGCCGTCCCGGCTGTCGATCACGATGTCCCCGCCGAGCGGGCCGGTTACGGTGCTGTGGACGATCGACAAACCCAGCCCCCGGCCGCCGCCGATGTGGCCATCGGTGTAGAAGGGATCGAACACATGCTTCAGGTGTTCGGCGGGGATGCCGCAGCCGTCGTCGGCGATGGTCAGCACCGTGCCGGCGTCGGCGTCCGCCGCGGCCCGCAATGAACCGGGCCCGCGGCGGCCGCCGGGAAAGGCGTGCTGCACGGCGTTGCCGACGGTCTGGTAGAGGACGGTTTCCAGCAGGTTCCGGGTGGCCGGGACAATGAGGCCGGCCGGTGCCTCGACGACCAACGCGATGCCGGGCGGCATGGTCGTGGCCAGGAACGGTTGGACGCTGGCCAGGAACCGGCCGAGGTCGATGGCGGCGACCGGTTCGTCAGCGGCGGTTTCCAGCTGTTTGAACGCTTCGATGATGTGGGCGGCCTGCTGGGCGTTGTCGAGGACGAGGGCGCTGGTTTCGCCGGTCGTTTCCACATACCGCGCAAGGTCGGAGCGGCGCAGGCCGCCGTCCGCCATCGTTCGGGAAAGCCGCTCGGAGCAGTCGGCGAGGTGGCTGGCCGCCCCCACCAGCGTGCCGATCGGCGTGTTGAGCCGGTGCGCCACGTCGGCGACCAGCCGCCCGAGCGCCGCCGTCTTCTCAGCCTTTACGAGCCGCGCCTGCGTCGCCTTCACGGTCGCGTAGGCGGCAGCCAGTTCCTCATGAGTGCACCGCAGATCCTCGTGCGAGCGCGCCAGGTTCCGTTCCAGCAGGAACGCCAGCCGCCAATGCCGCTCGAACATCCGGCTCGCCAGCAACGCGATCACCGAAACCACGCCGATGAGGGTTAGCCGTAACGCCAGTCCGATCACCTCCAGTCCAGCCATCGGCATGTGGACGCTTGTCATGACGATCGCCATGGTTCCGATCGTGCCGACCAGAGGCCAGCCGAACGACATCTGACTGAACAGGAGAAAAGCGAGCACCAGGGCTATCATGGTGAACTGTGGCTGGATGGGCACTCCGGCGAAGGCCTTGACGAGAAAGGCGCCCCCCGCCAGAAGCCCGGCTCCGGCCAGGGCGGGCGCGAAGGTCCCGCTGCTGCGCAGGAACGAGGCGGCGAACATGGCGGCGAAGCACAGAAGGGCGCCGAACCGGTACGGCAATCCGGCAAGGACGACATCGGGCACCACGTGCCAGTCGAGGACGATCCGTATGGTGTGCGCGACCATGATCATCGCGGCGATCAAGCGCATGACGATCCGATCGCGCCTTCGCACCCGGTCCCGGTAGATCGCTGCGTCGTCGCCCTGCAAGCGCGGCAGGTCGATGAGCAAAGATTGCGTCAGCATCACCCTGTCCGCGTGTCCGTTGAAGACGCCAAGCCCTGGGAGAGCGTCCTTACGGGACGAAATCCTACATGGTCAAGCCAAGGCTTGATCAGCTTTTTGGTTGGGGCCCGCCCCGCCGCTCCCGGAAGAATCCCCGCAGCAGCGCCGCCGCCCGCGTCTCGTCGATGCCGCCGTAGGTGTCGGGGGCGTGGTGGCAGGTGGGCTGGGTGTAGAAACGCGGGCCATGCTCGACGGCGCCGCCCTTCGGGTCGTAGGCGCCGAAATAGACCCGGCGGAGCCGCGCGAAGCTGATCGCGGCGGCGCACAGCGCGCAGGGCTCCAGCGTCACGTAGAGGTCGAGGCCGGGCAGGCGCGGCTCGCCGAGCGCGGCGCAGGCCTGGCGGATCGCCAGCACCTCGGCGTGGGCGGTGGGGTCGTTCAGCTCTTCGGTGCGGTTGCCGGCGCGGCCCAGCACGGCGCCGGTCGCCGGATCGACCACCACGGCGCCGACCGGCACCTCGCCGCGCGCCGCCGCGGCTTCGGCCTCGGCGAGTGCCCATGTCATGGGGGTGGGCGTCATGGGGGAAGCGGGTGTGCCGGACATGGCGGGGAGCCTGCCCGGCGCTGCCCCTCCGGGTCAAGAGGGGTGCATCGTGGGCGCGGTTGATCCCGGTGCGGTTCGGGATCAAGCTGGCGGGAGAAACGCCACCGGAAAGGAGACGCACCATGGAAAACCACGTCTACAAGAAGGTCGAGATCGTCGGCACCTCGGAGACCTCCATCGATGAGGCCATCCGCAACGGCATCGATCGCGCCTCCAGGACGCTCAAGCACGTGGACTGGTTCGAGGTGCTCGAAACCCGCGGCAACGTGCGCGGCGGCAAGGTGGCGCAGTTCCAGGTGGTGATGAAGGTCGGCTTCCGCCTGGAGGAGTGATCCGTTCGGCCATTGCGGGCGGGCACGGCAAGCCCTATGGTCCGTGCCCATGGACACTTCCTCCGACATCGACACGCCGCCCGAGGGATCGGGCGGCGAGCGCATCGCCAAGCGGCTGGCGCGCGCCGGCCTGTGCTCGCGCCGCGACGCCGAGCGCTGGATCGCCGAGGGCCGCGTCGCGGTCAACGGCAAGACGCTCGACAGCCCGGCCTTCGTGGTCAAGCCCGGCGACGACGTGATCGGCGACGGCAAGCCCGTGCCCGAGCCCGAGCCGACGCGCCTGTGGCGCTACCACAAGCCGGCCGGGCTGGTCACCACGGCGCGCGACGAGAAGGGCCGCACCACCGTCTTCGACCGGCTCCCGCCGGGCATGCCGCGCGTCGTCTCGGTCGGCCGCCTCGACCTTACCACCGAGGGGCTGCTGCTGCTGACCAACGACGGCGAACTGGCCCGCTTCCTGGAACTGCCGGCCACCGGCTGGACGCGGCGCTACCGCGTGCGCGTGCACGGCACGGTGGACGAGGTGCGGCTGGCCGGGTTGTCCAAGGGCGTCACCATCGACGGCATCCAGTACGGCCCCATCGAGGCGATTCTCGACCGCGTTCAGGGTTCCAACGCCTGGCTGACGGTCGCCATCAAGGAAGGCAAGAACCGCGAGATCCGCAAGGTCATGGAGAGCCTGGATCTGTCCGTGAACCGGCTGATCCGCACCGCCTACGGCCCCTTCCAGCTCGGCAAGCTGCCGGAGGGCGAGGCGGAGGAGGTGCCGAAGCGCGTGGTCAAGGACCAGGTCTCCGGCTTCTTCGCCCAGCGCGACGGCGCGCCCGAACCGCCCAGTTCGGCTGGCGGCACCGCCAAGGCGGCCCCCAAACCCGCCAACCGCGGCCCGCACAAGGCCGGCCCGAAGCCGGAACCCAGGGGCCAGGGCACGCCGATCCGCGCGCCCAAGGCGAAGCC
>JAEYOB010000326.1 GCA_023412175.1 Pseudomonadota bacterium
CCCGACACCTACCCACCGAAACGGAAGCCCTGACAGGCCGCCGCACCGGAGTACGCCGCCGCCGTCGCAGCACACGTATGTGGTATTTTAGAGGTGTTTTGCTCAACTGCGCCGCTATGCCGCACGCGCGCCTGTTGCGGTGCACACAGGCCATCTATAAACTTCAGTAATAGACCCAAAACTATAGTAATAATTGAATAGAGCGGGTCTGGCCGACGGGGGAATGGCATGCGTTCGACTGCACTGAAGATTTCATTCGGGGACGACGCACCGGTCGAGAGCGAGTACGCCCTGGCCGAACAGATCAACCACCGCCTCAGGCGTGCCCACCAGCGCGCCAGCGCCATCTTCCTCGAAACGATCGGAAGCCTTCAGCTCACGCCCACGCAGTGGGCGGCGCTGGTGACGCTGCACGTGGAAGGCGCGCTGTCGCAGAGCCAGCTCGGCCGCCTGACCTGCATGGACCCGGCGACGACCCAGGGCGTGATCCTCCGCCTCGTCGACCGCGCGCTGGTCGAGCGCCACCCCGATCCGCACGACCGGCGCCGCACCAGCGTGCGCCTGACCATCGGCGGGCAGGCGCTGGTGGCCTCGCTGCTGCCGCAGGCCCAGGAAGCCCATGCCCGCACGCTGGCGCCGCTGACCCCGGACGAGCAGGCGACCTTCCTTGGCCTTCTCGCGCGGCTCATGTAGGCGAATCGTCCGTCCCGTCGAAGCGGAACCGTGACATTTCACGGCGGTTTGGTATGAACGCGGGGTCCCTCGGGGCTCCGCCGGTCCTCCACGCACGACGCAGGACGCCATGAACCGCCGTCATTCTCCCAGCCTGCTGGCCCTCCGCCTGATCGGTGCCGCCGCCGCCGCGTGGTGCGCCGCGCCCTCCCTCGCCGCCGCCGAGCAACTGCCGATCAGGATCGGCGAGGTGAACAGCTACACCGGCCTGCCGGCCTTCACGATCCCCTACCGCAATGGCTGGCAGCTGGCGGTCGAGGAGGTCAACGCCGCGGGCGGGCTGCTCGGCGGCCGCAAGCTGGAGGTCGTCTCGCGTGACGACGCCGGCAAGCCGGACGACGCCGTGCGCATCGCCGGCGAACTGCTCGCCAACGAGAAGGTCGAGCTGCTGTCGGGCACCTACTTCTCCAACGTCGGGCTGGCGGTCGCCGATTTCGCGGCGCGCGAGAAGGTGCCGTTCGTCGCCTCCGAGCCACTGAGCGACGCCCTCACTTGGCAGAAGGGCAACCGCTGGACCTGGCGCCTGCGGCCGAGCACCTACATGCAGGCCGCCATGCTGGTGGAGGAGGCCGCCAAGCTGCCGGCCAAGCGCTGGGCCACCGTGGCGCCCAACTACGAATACGGCCAGTCGGCGGTGAAGTGGTTCAGGGAGCTGCTGAAGGAGAAGCGCCCGGACGTCGAGTTCGTCGCCGAGCAGTGGCCCGCCCAGGGCAAGCTGGAGGCCGGCCCGACGGTGCAGGCGCTGGCGGCGTCCAAACCCGACGCGATCTTCAACGTCACCTTCGGGCCCGACCTCGCCAAGTTCGTGCGCGAGGGCGAGAACCGCGGCCTGTTCGCCAAGCGCGCCGTGGTCAGCCTGCTCAGCGGCGAGCCCGAATACCTCGAACCCATGAAGGACGAGGCGCCCCGGGGCTGGATCGTCACCGGCTACCCCTGGGACCAGGTGAAGACGCCGGAGAACACCGCCTTCGTCGAGGGCTACCGCAAGCGCTTCAACGAGGCGCCGCGCTTGGGATCGGTGGTCGGCTACGCGACCTTCAAGGCGATCGCCGCCGCCATCGGGAAGGCCGGCTCCACCGACCGCGAGGCGGTGCTGGCGGCGCTGGCCGACCTGAAGAGCGACAGCCCCTTCGGCCCGGTGACCTTCCGCGCCATCGACCACCAGTCGACCATGGGCGCGTTCGTCGGCAAGACCGACGTGAAGGACGGCAAGCCGACCATGGTGGACTGGCGCTACGCCGACGGCGCCGACTACCTGCCGCCCGACGACGTGGTCCGCACGCTGCGCCCGGCGGAGTGACGGAACGGTGCGTATAGGGCGCGGAGCCCCCTCCTCCCGGAGGGGCGAGGGCTGATGGATTTCTATCTCGTCCAGTTCCTGAGCGGCCTGGCGCAGGCGGCGACGCTGTTCCTGGTGGCGTCGGGGCTGTCGATCATCTTCGGCGTCACGCGGATCGTGAACTTCGCGCACGGCTCCTTCTACATGCTCGGCGCCTACCTCGCCTGGACCTTCGTCGAGCGCTGGGGCGCCACGGCCTGGGGTTTCTGGGGCGGCGTGCTGCTGGCGGCGGCGCTGGTCGGCGTGCTGGGCGCTGTGATGGAAGTGCTGCTGCTGCGCCGGCTCTACCGCTCGCCGGAGCTGTTCCAGCTGCTCGCCACCTTCGGCGTGGTGCTGCTGGTGCAGGACGCCGCCTTCGCCATCTGGGGGCCGGAGGACCTGATGGGCCGCCGGGCGCCGCTGCTGCGCGGCACGGTGGAGATCCTCGGCCAGCCCTTCCCGGTCTACGACCTGCTGCTGATCGCCCTCGGCCCCGTCGTGCTGGGCCTGCTGTGGCTGCTGTTCACCCGCACGCGCTGGGGCACGCTGGTGCGCGCCGCCACGCAGGACCGCGAGATGACCGCGGCGCTCGGCGTCGATCAGGCCAAACTGTTCACCGGCGTGCTGTTCCTCGGCTCGGCGCTGGCCGGCCTGGGCGGCGCCCTGCAGGTGCCGCGCGAGGCGGTGAACCTGCACATGGACATGACCATGGTGGTCGAGGCGTTCGTCGTCGTCGTGGTCGGCGGCATGGGCAGCCTGCCCGGCGCCTTCCTTGCCGCGCTGCTGATC
Source organism: Pseudomonadota bacterium (assembly GCA_023412175.1). Taxonomy (GTDB): domain Bacteria; phylum Pseudomonadota; class Alphaproteobacteria; order Azospirillales; family Azospirillaceae; genus Azospirillum. The sequence continues at coordinate 2,840 of JAEYOB010000326.1, forward strand.
GGTCAGCTGCAGGCCTTCGGCATCCTGGTGTTCCCGCAGATCACGCTGGTGCTGGTGTTCCTGTTCATGGCCGTGGTGCTGGTGCTGCGCCCCTACGGCCTGCTCGGCAAGGCGGAGGAGGCGCCCCCCGCTGCGGCGTCCGGCCCGCCCTTCGTCCCCGGCGGACGCGGCGCGGCGCTGACGGCGCTGGCTG
>JAEYOB010000353.1 GCA_023412175.1 Pseudomonadota bacterium
GCACCCTGGCGGCCAACCAGACCGGCAGCAAGCTCAACGCGCTGGCCGCCACGGCCGGGCGTCTGGAGGTGGAGCGGAACCTCTCCGCCGCCAACGCCAACGCCGAGGAGGCGCAGCACGAGCTGGACGACCTCAAGGCGCAGCGCGCCGCCTTCGTCGGGCAGTGGATGAGCGAGACGACCCAGACCCTGCTGCAGCAGCGGACTGAACGCGATGCCTTGGCCGAGCAGATGCAGAAGGCGAAGAAGCGTCAGGAAATGGTGACGCTGCTGGCTCCTGTGGATGCGGTGGTGCTCGAGGTGGCGAGCCGCTCGGTCAACTCGGTGCTGCGCGAGGCCGAACCGCTGTTCACTCTGGTGCCGCTGAACGCGCCCATGGAAGTGATGGCCCAGATCGACGGCAGTGAGATCGGCTTCGTCCGCGAAGGCGATACGGTGAAGATCAAGTTCGACTCATACAACTTCTTCGAACACGGCATGGCCGAGGGCGTTGTCCTCAGCATCAGCGAGGATTCGTTCACCGGGCGTGCCGACCAGGGAAGCGGGCAGCACGCGGTGGGGAACATCGATCCGAACGGCGGCGTGCCGCGCACCGGTTCCGGGCTGTACTACCGCGCCCGCATCAAGCTGACCAACATGAGCCTCCGGAACGTGCCGGAGAACCTTCAGCTGTTGCCCGGCTTGCCGCTGGTTGCCGACATCAAGGTGGGCGAACGGACAATCATCTCCTACCTTCTGCGGCCGCTGATGCGCGGTATGAACGAGAGCATGCGTGAGCCCTGAGGTCTGAGGTCATGAGTTTGCAGAGTTCGGGCGGGCACCGTCCGTCGGCGTCCCCCCGTCCCGCAGGTCCGCCCCGATCCGGTGGATGGCTGAGCGACCTGCTGCGTTTCAGGACCAGCCGCAAGCGCGCCATCAGCCGCATGGAGGAGGCGTTCGAGAACGGGAACTCCGCGCGGGCCATTGCGCTGCTGAAGAAACTGGCTGCGGCCGGGGAAACGGAAGCGCAACTCCGCCTTGGCCAATGCTTTGTCGAAGGCCAGGGCGTGGTCCGCAATGTCCCCGATGCCGTGGTCTGGCTTCGCCGCGCGGCGGAGGCCGGGCATGCGGAGGCACAGCGCCTGCTTGCGAACATCCTGTTGCACGGGTCGGCCGGGCTGTCGCGCACCTACGCCCCGGACACATGGTACGGCCAAGCGGCCGACGCTGCGGCGCAGGCCAACCGCGATCTGCTGTTTCCAACCGGAATCGAGGTGCCGAAGAACGCGGAGGAAGGGCTCCGGTGGATGGAGAGTTCCGCCGAGGGCGGCAACGCTCTCGCCCAGGTCAATATGGCGCGCTTCTATCTCAACGGCCATGGAGTCCCGAGGGATCCGGAGCGCGCCCTTGCCCTGTTGAAGACATCCGCCGGTGCCGACTGTGTCGAGGCCCATCGGACGTTGGGGACCCTCTATATTCAGGGACAGGTCGTCGAGCGCAGCGAAGCCGACGCCATAAAGCATCTGCGCACTGCGGCGGAGCACGGCCACCTGGAAGCGATGAGCGAGGTGGCGTTGCTGTACCTTTCCGCCGCGGAGCCGCTTCGCGATCCATCGGAAGCCGCCAAGTGGTTCCAGCGTGCGGTCGAGCGGCATCATGCACCGTCCATGATCAACCTGGCCAACCTGTACGCCACCGGGCAGGGGGTCCAGGCGGACATGGGGCGGGTGATTGCGTTGCTGGCCAAGGCCGCGCGCAAGGGAAGCGCGATCGCCCAGTGGCGTCTCGGTGTCCTGTACGAGAAGGGGCAGGTCGTCGAGCAGGATCTGTATGAGGCGTCCATCTGGTTCCAGAAGGCGGCCGAGCAAGGCTACGCCCCTGCGCAGTTCGATCTGGGCCTGTTCTTCTATCGCGGGCGAGCCATGAAGGCGGACCCTTTCCAGGCAGTGGAATGGCTTGAGAAGGCGGCCCTTCAAGGGCATGTGGAAGCGGCCATCAATCTGGGCCTCATCATCGGCCGCGGCCGGGTTGGCGCACCCGACCTGGAACGCGCGAAGCATTGGCTGGACTATGCCTGGGAGCGCGCCCAGCCCGTGCATCGAGCCGGCCTCACGCGATGCTACGGCGAGTTCGGGCTGGCGGCGCCCGAGGGGGAAGTCGACGCGCAGGCACCCGCGCCAGCGGAACAGAACGTCGAAGGGTAGGGCTGCTCCGGCACGATGGCATGGGGTTGACGCCTGCGGCGTCGCCCTCGGCGCATCAACGTAGGAAGGAGTCCCAGAAGCTGCGGAGCCCGGTGACGAACGCATCACGGCTGTACGTCCCGGCGGTCGCGCACCCGCACTGCGTCATGGCGTCGGCCAGCGGATCTCGCGTCCCGGCGAACCGCAACGCGCGGGCCAGATCGTCCACGCACTGCCAGCAATCCTCGTTTTCGGTCCAGAAACCGTTGAGGCCGGACGCGTATTCGCGCCCGCCGACACCGGTGAAACCGACGACGAGGCAGCCGCTGGCCATGGCTTCGAGCGGCGTCAGCCCCAGCCCTTCGAGGCGGCTCAGCGACAGGAAGACAGCGGATTCGCCCATGATGCGCGCGACTTCCTCTTCACTCGCCTGCTTGATCTCGACAAATGGAGTCTCGCGAAGGTCGGGGTGCCGCGTCTTCAGCAGGTCGATGATGAACTCGGCTTCGAGGGCGCGCTTGCGGGCGTAGAAGCACACCTGAAGACGCTTCTCCCGCGGGTGGAACAGCGTCTGGTCCACATAGCAGGGGACGACGCTTACCGGCGTGCCGGGGAACCTCTCCAGCAGGTAGCGGCCAATCGTCTCGCTGGACGCCAGGAAGTGGTTGATCCCGGCCTCCCGCGCCGTCCGGTAGGTGCTTATGCCGCGGGGCGCATAGTACTGGTTCTGACAGAACACGACTCTTTGGGCGTTGACGCCCCGGGCGCGCTCGATCAGATCCCGGTCGTCTTCCGGAAGGACGATGATGTCGCCGGGACGCGCCTTGAAATCGTGCTGCGAAAGCAATGGCGCTTGGTGGTGCAGCCAGTCCGGCCCGGAATCCCCGTGCGTGAGGACATACGCGTCGAAGCCCTCGGCGGCCAGTGCCTCGACATGCCGGTAGGTGAGCTTGATCCCCCCGGTGATGTTTCCGGCCATGGTGCACGTGTAGATGATCCGGGTCATGGGCTCCTCGGCTCCGCTGTTCCGGTTGGAGGGCAGGCCGTCTGCCGCTCCAGGGCGGCGCGCACGCGGTCTACGACCTCGTTCCACGCGCCGGGTGTCCACTGGCGGAACAGGCGCATGGTCGGGTACCAGGGCGAGTCCTCGCGCTCGACGAGCCACCGCCAGTCCGCCAGATGCGGCAGCAGCAACCAGGTCGGGCGCCCGAGGGCCCCCGCCAAGTGCGCGACGGACGTATCCACCGTGATCACGAGGTCGAGCTTGGCGACGATCCTGGCGGTATCCGCCATGTCTTCGATGTGCGGCGCCATATCGAGGATTGGGAGGGGCACGCCGCCGCCGCCCAGTTCGGCCGCCGCAGGTCCCTTCTGCAGGGAGACGGCGGCAACGCCGGGGACGGTTGCCAGGGATGCCAGCAACGGCAGCGGGCAGGACCGGTCGGTCGATGAGCTGGCCCAGACCACACCGACGCGCAAACCGTGCTCCGGCAACGGTGGTGAGGGGCCGTCCGGAGCATGAAGGTAGGGGGGTGCGGCCGGCAGGCTGTCCAACGTGGTTCCGAAGATGGTCGGCAGGCTGGCGATGGACGCCTGGAGCGCGGCCTGCGGTGCCGGGGCCCGGCGCGGCACGATGCGGGGGGCTCCTGGCTGGGCGGCCAGGAGGCTGATCAATTCAGGCTGACACTCGACCACGATGTCGGTGCCGCGCCGCTGCACCAGCGGGAGGAAGCGGATGAACTGCAGCGCATCGCCCAATCCCTGTTCGGAATAGAGGAGGAGGGTGCGGCCGTCGAACCGCTCGCCGGTCCAGGCGGGTATGGTGCGGCGCTCGACCGGCATGCCGGGGCGCAGCCACCGCCATTCGTAGTACGGCCAGCCTTCGCTGTACCGGCCGAGCCGCAGCAGAATCAGGCCGAGGTTCCAACCGGCTTCCACGTGGCCCGGTCGCAGGTGCAGCGCTCGGCGGAAGGCGGCGGTCGCCTCTTCGAAGCGGTGCAGCCGTTCCAGTGCGTTTCCGAGGTTGTAGTGGAGCTCGGCGCGGTCCGGGACGGCTGCCACGGCGTCCTGAAGGTGGCGCACGGCGGCCTCATGACGGCCGGCTGAACCAAGGACGACGGCCAGGTTGCTCAGCGGATTGGGCTGGTCGGGCTGCGCGATGCGCGCGCGCGCCAGCGTACCCAGCGCCTCCTCCGGCTGGCCGGCACCGTATGCGACGATGCCGACACCCTGGAGTGCGCGCCAATCCGCCGGATGCAGCGTCAGCAGGCACCGGTACAGGTGCCGGGCGCCGTCGCGGTCGCCCGTCCTTAGCCGTTCGGCGGCGGCGGTGGCGAGCCGGTCCGCATCTTCGGCCATATCGGCGTGCATGGCCGGGTCAGGAAGTGACGTGTTCGAGGTACCAGCCGTAAGCGTCGGCAATGCCGTCCTCGAACCCGATGCGCGCGCGCCATCCCAGTCCGCTCAGGGCATCGACGTTCAGCAGTTTGCGCGGCGTGCCGTCCGGCTTGCTGGTGTCGAAGACCAGATCGCCGCGGAAGCCGACGACGCGCGCCACGGTCTCCGCCGCCTCGCGGATCGTCACGTCCGTGCCCGTACCGACGTTGAACGGAACGTCGCCCGAATAGCGCTCCATCAGGAACACGCAGGCATCCGCCAGATCGTCCACATGGAGGAACTCGCGCATGGGCGCTCCCGTCCCCCACACCTCGACCGTCGGCTTGCCGCTGACCTTCGCCTCATGGAACTTGCGGATCAGGGCGGGCAGCACGTGGCTCGACAGGAGATCGTAATTGTCGCTCGGCCCGTACAGGTTGGTGGGCATCGCCGAGATGAAGTCGCAGCCGTACTGCCGGCGATAGGCCTGACACAGCTTGATCCCGGCGATCTTGGCGATCGCGTACCACTGGTTGGTCGGCTCCAGCGGTCCGGTGAGCAGGGCGTCCTCGGTGATCGGCTGCGGTGCCAGGCGCGGGTAGATGCAGGACGAGCCGAGGAACAGCAACTTGCGCACCCCGGCGGACCGCGCCGCGTGGATGACGTTCGCCTCGATCATCAGGTTGTCGTAGATGAACTCGGCGGGGCGCGTGTCGTTGGCGTGGATGCCGCCGACCGTCGCCGCGACGAGGAACACCGCGTCGGGCTTCTCGGCCTCCAGGAACGCCTCGACCTCGGCCTGACGGCGCAGGTCGACCCGGTCGCGCCCGGCGGTCAGGACGGCGCAGTCCTCGCGTTCGAGCCGGCGCACGATGGCGGAGCCCACCATGCCCCGGTGCCCGGCCACCCAGACACGGCGGCCCGCCAGCGGGAACAGCGGTTCAGCGGTCATCGCCATAGCGCTGCGCCTCCTGCCGCACGGCCTCCAGGTCGGACTCGACCATCTCACGCACGAGGTCGGCGAAGGGCGTGCGGTGCGACCAGCCGAGCTTGCGATGGGCCTTGCTCGGGTCGCCGAGCAGCAGGTCGACCTCGGTCGGGCGGAAGTAGCGCGGATCGATCTCGACCAGCGTGGCGCCGGTCCGCGCGTCCACGCCCGTCTCGCCGACCCCGCTGCCGCGCCATTCGATGGTCCGGCCGACCGCGGTGAAGGCGCGTTCGACGAACTCGCGGACGCTGTGCGTTTCACCGGTCGCCAGCACGTAGTCGTCGGCCTCGGGCTGCTGCAGCATCAGCCACATGCCCTCGACGTAGTCGCGGGCGTGGCCCCAGTCGCGCTTGGCGTCCAGGTTGCCGAGGTACAGCTTCTCCTGGCGGCCCAGTTCGATGGCGGCGACGGCGCGCGTGATCTTGCGGGTAACGAAGGTCTCGCCGCGGATCGGGCTCTCATGGTTGAACAGGATGCCGTTGGAGGCGTGCATCCCGTACGCCTCGCGGTAGTTCACCGTGATCCAGTAGGCGTAGAGCTTGGCCGCGGCGTAGGGGCTGCGCGGGTAGAACGGCGTGGTTTCCGTTTGCGGCGTTTCCTGAACCTTGCCGTACAGCTCGGAAGTGGACGCCTGATAGAAGCGGCTCCGGTCGGTCAAGCCCAGGATCCGGATCGCTTCCAGCAGGCGCAGCGTGCCGATGCCGTCGGCGTTCGCCGTATACTCCGGCGTCTCGAAGCTCACCTGCACATGACTCTGTGCCGCGAGGTTGTAGATCTCGTCCGGCTGGGTTTCCCCGACGATGCGGATCAGGTTGGTCGCATCGGTCAGGTCGCCGTAATGCATGAAGAACCGGACGCCGGACTCGTGCGGGTCGCGGTACAGATGGTCCACGCGCGCCGTGTTGAAGGACGACGACCGGCGCTTGACGCCGTGAACGATATAGCCCTTGGCGAGCAGCAGCTCGGCCAGATAGGCACCATCCTGGCCGGTCACGCCGGTGATGAGAGCAACCTTTTGCGACATCCGAGCATCCATAACAAATCGCCGCGTGTGGCGGCTGTCTTGCGCATATTTCATACCGCGCGTCAAGCGCGGGCCGGCCTGCCCTCTGCGTCATCCAGGAGACCGAACAGCGTGCGGGTGCGTGCCGCCCAGGAGAAGCCGGCCATGAAGGCGGCTCCTCGCCGGCCGATGGCGCGCGCCTGATCGCGATCCTGGTAGACGGCTTCCAGATGCTCCAGGATTTCCTCGACGGACGAGGCGCCCCAGTCCAGGGTGTTCACCTTCGGTGCGGGCGGCGCCACGGCCGCCTGCCGGGTTAGCGGCAGGCATGCCTCATCGGCGATGATGTCCAGATGGCCTGTGTTCGCCGACACTATGGTGGGCACGCCGCAGGCCATGCACTCCATGGCCACGAGGTTGGTGCCGCCCTCGCACCGGTTCGGGAACAGCCCGACATGCGCCTCGCGCATCAGGCGGGCCAACTGGCCCGGACGCGTCTCCGGCACGACCAGCGTCGCCTCGGCCGGCAGGCCGTTGGCCGCCAGCCACGCCTGGACCTCCAATTGTCCGTCGGCGCCGATGCCGGGCGGGCCATCCGTATGGGGGGAGGCGGCGAGGTGGCGGATCCCTTCGGATTTCGGCCAGTGATTGTGCCACGCCGCGATCAGCAGCGTCTCGGGATGCCGCTCGCGGAAGCGGCGGACGGCTGCGACGGCAATGTCCTGCCCCTTGCGGAACTCCAGCTTGCCGCCGGAAAAGATGACGAAGCGGTCGGCCAGGAGGCCGGTGCCGGGTGCCGGATGGAAGATCGACGGATCGATGCCCTGGACGCTGACCCGCACGTTGTTCAGCCCCAGCCCTTCCAGGATGCGCCCGTTCCAGCCCGATCCGGCGATTACGCTGTCCAGCGCGCGCAGGCGCTCCAGCGCGGCGGTGTCGAAGTGGGCGTCTTCGAAGAAGATCAGGCCGTGGTTGCGGTTGCCCCGCGGGCGCTCGGCCGTCGAGCCGAGCAGTTGCTCCGCATTGTTCCCCAGCGCGTGCAGCACGGTCATGGGGGCGAGGATGGCGCCGCCGCCGTAGCTCGCCTGCATGCGTGCCTGCAACTCGTACGCGGCTGTGAGCGTCGGGGAGAGCAGACGGGCTTCCACCGCGGAGAGGTCGAGCGTTGCGGGTGCCTCCAGCAGCACGGGCGCACCGTATCCGCTGGCGATCAGGTTCAGCGCGATCTGGGAGCCGTACACACCCCAGCCGAAGGTCGAGCCGATCTTCCAGGCGATGCCGATCTTCATGTGCGCGTCAGCTTTCGCCAGTGGCCCGGCGCACCGTGACGAGGTCCTGTTTCAACAGCCAGGCGCTGGCGCGGCGCAGCGCCGCGCCGCGCGCCGGGTCGAGGGCGGCAACGGCGTCGAGCGTGCTCTCCCCCGCCGCCTGCAGGTGGTGCAGCACCGTGCGGCAGTCCTCGGCGGTGCAGATGAGCGGCATGGCGAAGCTGTTCATTCCCAGGCTCAGACGGTCGATCAGCGCGCCATCCGGATCCGCCGTGTTGAGCGTCAGCCGGGTGCCGTCGTCGAGCCTGTGGGTCGGATAGCAGCCGAACGCCTCGAACGGGTCTGTGCGCAGCGGGTGGCCCGGCGTGCCGTCCTCCGGCGGGGCGGATTCGGGATCCGTCCGGCGGCGCGCGTCGAGTTCGCCCCACAGAGCCTGGTAGGCGGCGATGATCACGCGCCAGTCGTAGCGTTCACGCACCCGCCGCCGGCCGGCCGCGCCCATGCGGCGGCGCAGACCGGCATCCTCGGCAAGTTGCAGGTAGGCCTCGGCGCAGGCGCGCGCGTCCACGGCTGTGCACTGGCTGAGGGCACCGATGTAGCGGTCGTAGGACAGCCGGCCCTCGGTATACGGATCCATGATCGCATGGCCGCTTCCCGGTTCCGGCATCGTGGTCGGGACGAGGATGCCGGTTTCCCCATGGGCGACCGTGTCGCGGTAGCCGTTCCAGTCTGTAGCGACCACCGGCAGCCCGGCCGCCATCGCCTCGATGGGCGTGAGGCCGAAGGTCTCCTGAACATTGTCGGACAAGGACGTGAACAGGTCGGCGGCGAACCAGGAGGCGCGGGAATCGGCGTCGTCGGCGCCGTCCACGGTGACGGTGCGCACCGATGGGCACCAGCGCTGCATGCCCTGCTGGAACTCCACGGCGATGCCGTCGTTGGCGAACCGCCCGGTCATCATCAGCACGATGCGTCGCGACGAACGGCGCGCAGCCTCCTCCAGCCCCAGGAACATCGGCATTGGATGGGCCTTGGCGTGGAAGGACAGGCGCCCGAAGAAGAGCACCACGACATCGTCCTCGGCCAAGCCGAGTTTGGCGCGCAGGCGGGCGCGCTGGGCGGCGGCGTCCGGCGGGTCGAAGAGGTCGGCCTCGACGCCAAGCGGGATGACGGGCAGTTGCGGGCGGGTGAGCGGCCTGCTGCCCATCCGGACGCCGAGGTAGTCGGACCAGCGGTCGAACATCCCTTCGATCACCCGCCGCGCCACGGTCGAGGTGCAGACGACCGCGTCCCACGACTGCACCGGGGCGATCAGCGCTTCCGCCATGCCGTCGATGGTGCCGTTGGAGCAGATCGTGTGCGTGATTCCGGTGATGCTATAGCGCCTCTGGCCGAACGCCCGGCGGCGCCATGCGTGGGCTGCAAGGTTGGGATCGGGCACGGACAGGTTGCCCACCGCTTCCATCCGTTCCAACTGGTCGGCGGGGATCCAGCGGACGACGCGCGCCGGATTGGCTTCCCGCACCTGTCCGGCGAACTGTTCCGCCAGCGGTCGGGTTGCGGCCATGGTGAACAGGTCCGGCGCGTCCAGGTGGCGCGCCATGCCGCCGAGGAAGCCGGCACCGGCCGAATGCCGTCCCTTCAGGTCCGCGCGTTGGATCTGGAAGGCGTCCGGATGATAGTAGACGGCGGCGGTGCCGCGGGAAGGGCTCATGGCAAATCCAAGGGGCGCCGCGGGATGGGCGCGGAAGGGCGATGGGCAGGGCTGCCGTTATACCCGAGCCGCGGAAACCGCCGCAACCCATGCCCCGGCGGTGTCAGGCGCGGGTTTGCGGCTCCAGAAGTTCGCGCATGACGTCGGCGAGTGAGCGGTGCCAGTCCGGCGCCGCAATGCCGAACGCCTGCCGGATCCGGCTGCAATCCAGCTCCGAGTTCATCGGCCGCCGTGCCGGCGTGGGGTATTCCTCGGTGCGGATCGGATCGAGGCGCGGGGATGCCTGTCCCGTCAGCTCCTGCCGCAGGGCGAAGACCGACGCGGCGAAGCCGTGCCACGTGGTGCATTCCGCACCGCAGAAATGATAGGTGCCCCACGGTGCATCCGCCGGTCGGCCGGCAACCTGACGGGCGACCGTCAGCACCGCGTCGGCGATGTCCGCCGCGGCTGTCGGGCAGCCGGTCTGGTCGGCCACGATGCGCAGCGCATCGCGCTCCGCCCCCAGCCGCAGCATCGTCTTGACGAAGTTCTTGCCGTGCGCGCCGAATACCCAGGCCGTGCGGACGATGACATGCTCGGCCAGGCGCTCGCGCACCGCCCGCTCGCCTGCCGCCTTGCTGGCGCCGTACACGCCCAGCGGCGCGATGGGGTCATCCTCGCGGTACGCCCCCGTCTTGCTGCCGTCGAACACGTAGTCGGTGGACAGGTGGATCAGCGGAAGCCCGGCAGCCGCGCAGGCTTCAGCCATGAAGGCCGGCCCGTCGGCGTTCACCGCGAACGCGCTCTCCGGCTCGCTTTCGGCCAGATCCACGGCGGTGTGCGCGGCGGCGTTGACCACCACGTCGCAGCCTGCCGCGGCGATGGCCTGCGCCACCGACGCGGCTGCGGTGATGTCCACGGATGTGCGGTCGAGCGCCGTGATCGTCACTCCGGCGGGCGCACGACGCTGCAGTTCATGGCCGACCTGACCGGTGCGGCCGAAGACGAGCAGATGCATGGCTCAGTCCTCGGCGTCGGCGCTGGCGGGCTGCTTGAGGCCCAGCCGGTTGCCGGCGTAGGTGGTGCTCAGGATGTCCTCCCACCAGGCGCGGTTCTGCACGTACCAGGAGACCGTCTTGTGGAAGCCGCTCTCGCTGTCCTCCTGCGGCTCCCAGCCCAGCTCGTCGCGCAGCTTGCTGGCGTCGATGGCGTAGCGCAGGTCGTGGCCCGGCCGGTCCTCCACATAGGTGATCAGCTCGCGCCGGCGGATGCCGCGTTCGCTCGGCACCAGCTGGTCAAGGATGTCGCAGATGGTGTGGACGATGTCGATGTTGCGCTTCTCGTTGTTGCCGCCGACGTTGTACGTCTCACCCAGCCGGCCGTGGTTGAGCACGGTCCACAGCGCGTGCGCGTGGTCCTCGACGTACAGCCAGTCGCGCACGTTCAGCCCCTGGCCGTAGACCGGCAGCGGCCGGTGCAGCAGGCCGTTGATGGTCATCAGCGGGATCAGCTTCTCGGGAAACTGGAACGGGCCGTAGTTGTTCGAGCAGTTGGTGGTGACCACGGGCAGGCCGTAGGTGTGGTGCCAGGCACGCACCAGATGGTCGGAACCGGCCTTGCTGGCGGAGTAGGGCGAGTTGGGCTGATAGGGGGTCGTTTCCATGAACAGGCCTTCGGCGCCCAGCGTGCCGTAGACTTCGTCGGTGGAGACGTGGTGGAAGCGGAACGCCTTCTGCCGCTCCGGGCTCAACCCGCGCCAGTAGGCCAGCGCGGTGTCGAGCAGCGTGTAGGTGCCGATCAGGTTGGTCTGGATGAAGGCGGCCGGGCTGTCGATCGAGCGGTCGACATGCGTCTCCGCCGCGAGGTGCATGATGGCGTCCGGCTCGTAGCGTTCGAAGATGCGGCGCATCGCCGGGCCGTCGCAGATATCGACCACTTCGAGCGCATAGCGTGGGTTGCCCGCGACCTCGGCCAGCGCCGCCGGGCTGGCGGCGTAGGTCATCTTGTCGACGTTGACGATGGAGACGTCGGTCTCGCGCAGGAGCAAACGGATCACCGCGGATCCAATGAACCCGGCACCGCCTGTAACGAGCAGCTTCACGATGGTACACTTTCCTGGAGTGGGGATCTGACCGGCCCGGTACGTATAGCCTATCAGGCTCGCGAATGCGACAGTTGCAGCGCGCGCCGTCTGCTCGCGTCAACCCTGGTAGCGGAAGTACTCGGGCAAATCCGCCAGCGTCGGGTGGACGCGATCCTTGTCGGACAACACCGCTTCGCCTTCCGCGAGGGGCCATTCGATGCCGAGCGCTGGGTCGTTCCACAGCAGACCGCGGTCGTTCTCCGGCGAGTAGGGGGCTGTGACCTTATAGAGCACCTCGGTGTCGGGCTCCAGCGTGCACAGGCCATGCGCAAAGCCAACCGGCAGATAGATCTGGTTCCATTCCCCGGCGCTGATCACCGCCGAGACGTGCTTGCCGTACGTCGGGGAGCCGCGCCGGATATCGACCGCGACATCCAGGATGGCGCCGCGCACCACGCGCACCAGCTTGCCCTGGGCGAACGGGTCGGTCTGGAAATGAAGCCCGCGGACCGTTCCCTTCGTCGCCGAGAAGCTGTGGTTGTCCTGCACGAATTCCACATCGACACCGGCGTCCACCAGCACCTTCTTTTTGTAGGTCTCGGAGAAGAAGCCGCGGTGATCGCCGAACTTCTTCGGCTTGATGATGAGCACGTCGGGGATGTCGAGGCGCTGAATTTCCATAGCGAAGCATCCTGCGGGAACGGGGCGGGAGAGTGTTACCGGATCGCGTTGTTCAATCCAACGGCAAAGTCCGGGAGCAGATCGTGCCGCTTTGAAGACGCGATGCGGCGGATTGGCGCGCTGCAGCCGGGTGTATATAGTCGCCGCCGCTTGTGCCGGCGCTTCCGGTGCCGGGTTGCCAGGGTAAGAGAGTGACGGGATGGCCGCGGTCCACGTGCATCAGATTTGCTATTCGCAGGATGTAAAGGGCCTGCTGGATCCGGGATTCACACCGCTCGACTACCTCGACAACGAGCGGCCAGACTGGATGGAATACTGGCCAATTCGAAAATGGCTCCTCGCGTCCAGTATGAACGAAGATGACTATTACGGGTTCTTCTCGCCGCGCTTTACTCAGAAGACACGATTGAGTGGCGCTGCGGTGAAGGCTTTCGTCACCGAACAGGCGGGCGACGCCGACGTTGTGATCTTTTCACCGTTCCTTGATCAGTGCGCCTTCTTTCAGAACGTGTTCGAGCAGGGCGGCCAGCATCACAAGGGGATGGCCGACGTCACCAGGGCGTGCCTGCGGACGAAAGGCATCGATGTCGATTTCAAGGATTTGGTGAACGACACCAGGAACACGATTTTCTGCAATTATTTCCTGGCGAAGCCTTCGTTCTGGAAGGTGTGGCTGGAGATGTGCGAAATCGTCTTTGCGATTGTGGAAGGCGGCGAGGACGAGTTGAAGGGCCGCCTGAGCGGTGGCACCGACTACAAGCACGGCACGGTGCCGATGAAGGTCTTCATAATCGAGCGCATGGCGTCGCTGATCCTGGCGACTCAGCCGGGCTGGACGACGAAGGCCTACAACCCGTATCTGTTGCCGCGGGCGAATTCGCGCATCGCGAAGATGACGGCCGAGTTGATGACGTGCGATGCGCTGAAGATCGCCTACGCGTCCACGAAGCTGCCGCCGTATCTGCAGGCGTTCTACAACACGCGCGCCCAGATGCTCCGGGCCGTCAACGCGCGCGGCGACGGGGCGCAAGGCCGCTGAAACAGCTCTTCTCGGGAAAGGGCCTGGATTGCCGCGTTCGGACGAGCGCGGCAACCGGAACGGGCGTGGCCGTCAGATGGCCTGGAGGTAGGCCGGATCGAGCGGGCCGTGGCGGAACGGGATCCAGTCCTTGTGGTCGGCGCGGTACTGCAGCCCGTAGGGATTCTTGAAGAAGATCTTCTGCATCGGCTGGCCGCCCTCGCGCTGCGTCCGCTCGAGATCCACGAGCGGCGAGGGGCCGAAGATCTTGTCCCAAAGCTCGGCGTTGTCGACGTCCCGCCCGGCGTTCTTCACGTAATCGCGCGCGGCGTCGCTGAGTTGCCACGCCTCTTCCACCATGGCGTAGTAATCGGGAGTCTCAGCCATAAAATCCTCCTTGGGAACCCTGTTGCTCAGGATCTAATCCATCGGCGTTCGAGAGGAAAGCCTTTCATGAGGGGGCATCCGCCGCTCCCGGCTTTCCGGCTGGTCAGGCGATGGCGGGGGCGCTAGTGTGCCGCGCGAATTTGCAACGGGCCCGCTCTCGGCACGATCCGCCGTGCCGGGCCGCGGAGTGGAGAGAGTGCGTGGCTCACGGTAGGCGCTTGTCGGTCATCGGTCTGGGCTATGTCGGGTTGCCGGTGGCGGTTGCGTTCGGGCGGACGGGCGTGCGGGTGGTCGCCTTCGACATCAGTGACCAGCGCGTCACCGAACTGCGCGATGGCATCGACCGCACCAACGAGATTTCTTCGGCCGAACTGGCGGATGCATCGCTGCACCTGACCACCGATCCGGCCGATCTTGCCGCCGCCGATTTCCACATCGTGACGGTACCGACGCCCATCGACGATGCCCGGCGTCCCGACCTGGGGCCTCTGCTTGCGGCCACCCGCAGCGTCGGCCGGCACCTGAAGAAGGGCGACATCGTCGTATACGAGTCCACCGTCTACCCCGGCGCGACCGAGAACGAGTGCGTGCCGGTGCTGGAGGCCGAGTCCGGCCTGACGTTCGGCAAGGACTTCGGCGTCGGCTACTCGCCGGAGCGGATCAATCCGGGCGATCGGCAGCACCGGTTCGAGACCATCACCAAGGTGGTCTCCGGCTCGGACGCGCAGACGCTGGAAGCCGTGGCGGCCGTCTATGGTTCGGTGGTGACGGCGGGGCTGCACCGAGCCGCTTCGATCGCCGTCGCCGAGGCGGCCAAGGTGATCGAGAACACCCAGCGCGACATCAACATCGCGTTGATGAACGAGCTGTCGCTGATCTTCCAGCGCTTGGGTCTCGACACGCAGGACGTGCTGGCTGCCGCCGGGACCAAGTGGAACTTCCTGAAGTTCGTGCCGGGGCTTGTCGGCGGCCACTGCATCGGCGTCGATCCCTATTACCTGACGCATCGCGCCGAGCAGCTCGGCTACCATCCCGAGGTGATCCTCGCCGGCCGCCGGACCAACGACGGCATGGGGCTGTACATCGCGCGCGAGATGGTCAAGCGCCTCCTGCGTGCCGACGGGCCGCGCGAGGCGTTGCGGGTGACCGTGCTCGGCCTGACCTTCAAGGAGGATGTGCCGGACATCCGCAACACGCGCGTCATCGACATCGTGCGCGAGGCGGAGAGCTTCGGGGTGACGGTGCAGGTGCACGACCCCCTGGCCGATCCGGCCGTTGCGCAGGAGGAGTATGGGCTGACGCTGGTGCCGCGCGATGCCCTGGCGCCGGCCGATGCCGTCGTCCTGGCGGTGCCGCACGGGCCGTTCCGCAGCGCCGGGTGGGACGGCGTCGTGCCGTTGCTGAAGGCGGGGCGGGGACTGGTCGTGGACATCAAGGGATGCCTAGACCGTGGCGCCCGGCCGGAGGGGGTCAGCCTCTGGCGCCTGTAGGCTGATCGGGCGCGGCGGCCGCCACCACGGCGAGAAGGTCGCCGATGCGCCGTTCCCAGCTCCAGGACTCGTGCATGCGCGCGGCGGCACTCAGTCCGCGCGCCCTGGCCGCCTGCCGGTCGGCGTGGATGGCCTCCAGATGGGCGAGCATCTCGTCGATCGACGACTCGCCCCAGCCGTCCGTTCCCATCCCGGCTTCTTCCATGCTTACCGGATTCTGCCGCGTCAGGGCGTAACACGGCACGTCGCGCACCAGATCGAGGTGCCCGGTGTTGGCCGAGAGGATGGTCGGCACGCCGCAGGCGAGCGCCTCCATCGCCACCAGATTGGTCCCTCCCTCGCAACGGTTGGGAAAGAGCGCGGCGTCGGCCTCCCGCATGATCGCTGCGGCCACGGCCTGGGGCACCATCGGGAGGATGCGGAACGAGTCCTCGCGAAGCCCGTGCGCAAGCAGCCAGTCGGCGATGCGCAGTGTGCCCGCCTCGTCGGCCGTCGGCGGGGTGTTCACCCAGCGGGATCGGGCGATGCTCCTGGCGGTGTCCGGCCAGTGATTGTGCCAAGCCGTCACCAGAACGGCTTCCGGATGCCGGGCGTGGAAACGCCGGAACGCCTCGACGACGAGATCCTGGCCCTTGCGGTGTTCGAGCTTGCCGCCGGAGAACACGACGAACCGGTCGCGCAGCGCGCCTGCGCGCGGCGCAGGATGAAAGACGCTGGGTTCCACGCCCTGCGGGCACACTGCAATGTTGTCGAGCCCTGCCGCGCGCAGCACCTCCCCATTCCAGCCGGAACCGGCGACAATGGTCCGGTAGCGTTTGGCGCGCGCCATGGCATCCGCCGTGAGGCGGGTGTCCTCCAGGAACACAAGCCCGATGTTGGGGTCGCCATGCACCGCCTCGCCGGTCCTGCCGCCGCCGAGTTGATTGCCCAAGGCGTGCAGGACGGGAAAGGAAGGGCGGACCGGGTGGATGCCGCGTTCGGCGACGGTCGCCACGGCCGCCGCCTGGAGGCGGCGTGCCTCGTCCAGCCGATCATCCATCAGCGGATGGTGGGGGAGGGCCGAACTGCCGTCGAACAGGACCGGGCGCGGGCCGCCCGTGCGCAGCAGCACCTGGACGATCTGAAACCCGTACATGCCCCAACCCGACGCCACGCCGACCTGCCATGTGATGCCGAGCCTGGCAGTGTGGTCGGAAGTCATATCCATGGTTTCCTCGTGTCCTTCCCGATATGATCGGTCACGCTGGGGGCGTACTGCATACCGGGGGATTCGCCGGGGCACAATCGTTCGCCGGCTGCGGGCTCATGGCGCCGCGGGGGCTTCTTTCCATGGTACCCCTTTCGCAGCAATTCTTATGCCCTTGCAATTTCCCCCCATGTTGCGTAAATTCCATAAAACCGTCTGGAATGATTAAGCTGGAAACCAGCGAGCAAGGCAGCCGTGACAGGGGATGTTGACATTGTTCAACATCCCCTGTTTCTTTTTGAAGTGTGCGTTCTGTGCCGCGCTGCCTTTCGCCATGCCTTAGGTGTCTGGTGGAAAAGATTATAAAGAATTATTCCTCGCAGGATTGTTCAACTCCAGTTGCAAGTCGCACGTAATTGTTTTTATTGAATATTAGCTTAATTAAATTGTCTGGATGAATGTGAAAAATTATTCCAAATTGAAGATTTGTTTTGAGTATATAGATGCATACAAAGGAAAATAAAAGTTCTTTCTGGTATTGTTGTTTTGGATTTTGAGTGAGTGCGAACCCGTTTATCTTCTGTATTTGGCGTGCGAGAGGAGAAGATCTGAGCGTGCATTGGGTCGAGAGCGGTGTTTTGCAGGACATGGAATTCCTGAAGCGCCACACCTGAAGCCTGCGGCGGTAGCCCATGCTTGCATGGCGACAGGCGATGGTGTCTAAGTGGTCCGCTCCCCGTCGGGCGGCTGCCTGCGTCTTGCGGTGCCGTGCTGTTCCGAGCCGAGGCGGAGCGCGTCCCTGACGGCCGCGGTTCTCCACTAGCGCGGAGCTGCGCTCCGCAGGCATGGCTATGAGCGAATTGCCCAACCGACGTTCCTCCGTCTGCATTGCGACACCTGAATTCCACGGTCTGCCCGGCAGCGGCGGCATTGGCACGGCGTTCGGCGGATTGGCCGAAACGCTGGCTGCGGCGGGACATGCGGTTACCGTGCTGCACGCTGGTGAACCGGTGCCGGAGCCGGTGTTCCGTGCCCTGGCGGCCAGGATGCGCGCGCAGGGGGTGGATTTGGTGGCGTTGCCGGCCGGGCCGGAGCCGCAGGGTTGCGGTGGCCCTTCCGGGCTCTCGTACCGTGTCTTTCGCTGGTTGGCCGAGCGGCCGTTCGACGTGGTGCACTTCGCCGACTGGATGGGGCTCGGCTACTGGGCGGGCGTTGCGAAGCGGCAAGGGCTCGCCTTCGGCGGCGCAACGTTGGTCATAGGGCTGCACGGGCCGTCACGCTGGGTACGGAGCGCGGCAAGATCCTCCCTGAAGGGGCATGGCGAGCTGGAAGCCGATCTCATCGAGCGCGGCAGCATCGAACAGGCGGACGCCGTGGTGAGTCCGAGCGCCTACATGCTCGATTGGGTGCGGCGTGCCGGGTGGCAGCCGCCGGCCGACGCCATGGTGCTTCCGAACATCCTGCCGGCGGTCCAGGCGGAAGCGCGGGCCTCCGCCGGGCCGATACGCGAAATCGTCTTCTTCGGGCGCCTTGAGGAGCGCAAGGGTGTGTCGCTGTTCTGTGACGCTCTTGATCGCATGGCCTCCAGCCTGGGTGACGGTGTGCGCGTGACGTTTCTCGGCGGGACGGCACCGGTTGACGGCGAGGACGGCGCCGCCTATGTCCGCCGCCGCAGTGCGGCCTGGCCGGTTCCCGTCACTCTGATCAACGATTTCCCGTCTGCCGAAGCGTTGGCTTATCTGGCGGAGGGAGGGCGGCTTGCGGTCATTCCGTCACTGGGCGAGAACCTGCCCTGCACGGTGGCGGAGTGCATCGCGCTCGGGGTGCCGTTCCTGGCCAGCGCCGTCGGGGGCACGCCGGAACTGGTGGACGACCGCGACGCGGCGCGCGTGCTCTTTGCGCCGACGGCGGACGCCTTGGCCGGGAGCCTCCGGCGCGCTCTGGACGAGGGGGTGAAGCCGGCGGGTCCCCGGCATGCGCGGGAAGAGATCGCGGCGCGCTGGTCGGGCTGGCATGCCGACCGGAGCAATCGATTGCCGCAGGACCGGCCCCGGCCTGCCATTGCAAGGGATCCATCCCAGGCGGGAGAGTATGTCCTGGTCGCCGAAGCAGGCGTTGCGGTAGCGGATGAGGCCCTGGCGCGGTTCGTCGCGCCGGCTGCCGGCGCTACGGGAGCGGTGGTGCTCGCTGGTGCGCTGGAGACGGAGGAAAGCCTGCGACTGGCTCCGACCGCATCGACCGCGCTGGCTATGGTCCGGGATATCGTCGGTCCGGGGCCGCTGATCGTTCGTCGCGACCGGCTCGCCGGCATGCCCCAGCCTTCAGAGGGAAGCGCGGCACGGCAGGAATGGCTTGCCCGGTTGCTGTTCGACGGAGAGCGCATCGAGACGATTCCGTTTGCGCTCGGGCGCACCGATGGGAGCTGGGCTGCCCATCCGCCGCTTTCGCCCGCGGATCGGTTGGCTGCGTTCCGGAGTGCTGCGCCGGCGGCGGTCGGGGACCTTGCCGGGCTCACGGCCGTGTTCGCCGAGCAGGCGCAGCGGGCCGAGGCGGACCGGTTGCGCTTGGCCGCGGAATGCGGGGATGCGATTAGGGAGCGCAACGGATTCGCTCTGGAGCTCGAGTGCGTGGCAATGGAGGCGCATGCGCAGAACGCCTTCTGGCGCGCGCGGCTTGCCGGTCTTCTGGCGTCATGGTCCTGGCGCGTGACGGAGGAATTGCGTTTACGCTTTGGCGGGGTTGGCCGTCAGGCGCTTGCCGCCATGCCTCCTGAGCGGGCTGTGGACATGGTGCTCGGTTCGGTCTGGTGGGACGTCGCCGCGCCGGTCCGTTTGGCGGTACGGGCTCTGCGCCGGCTCTCGGGCCGAAGGAAAGCAGCCAAGCCGGTGACGAACACCCGATCTCTTCCAGGTTCCACGGCACAATAAGGAAAAGGTGGTAGAGGGGGTTGCGCTGTTGGTGCACCCCCTCCAATTGAAAACAAAACGAACCCTCTGAAACACGCAAGGCATTCCTTGGCCGCGGAGCAGGCATCTCCGCGGCCATCTTCGTAAGTGGAGCGCCGTGCCTGTGTTTCATCTTCCGGAAGAGGTAAGCTTCCGGAGTGAAAGCGTTAACGCGTGAGGGCGGGTTCTGGTGCGGCCGGGTCGGTGTGGCGCAGTACCCAGATTTGTTCCTTTCCCGGTCCGGGGGCGCTTCCTTGGAAATCCCCGTTGAGCGTCTCGACTGCCAGCCCCGACAGCTCGAAGAGATAGCGCAATTCCTGCTGCGTGCCCCAACGGTAGGTGAGGGTCTCCTCGCTCTCGGCGACGACGCTGCCGTCCGGACGGACGACGCGGTACTGGATTACGTTGACGATGGTTTGGTGCGCGGGGTCGGCGCGACGCTCCAGCACGCGGTAATGCAGCGTCTCCCCCGTGCGCGCCTGTGTGATCTGCATGCCCCCCGTGTCCGGGCCGGTGCTGCCGTGACCGGCGATGAGGTCCGCCGACGGCTCGATCATGTGCAGCACTAGGCGCCCATCCGGGGGCATGTGCCGCTTCAGGGACCGGAGGGCGTTGCGCTGCTGCTCGGGCGTGAGCAGGTGGTTGAAGCCGCGGTAGGTGACGATGACGAGCGGGAAGCGTTCCCCGAGGTCGAACTCCGTCATGTCCTGTCGGAGCAGACGTACCCGTGAGCCGACCTCCGCAGGATAACGAGCGCGTTTGGCTTCCGCCTGCTCCAGCATGGCCGGCGACAGGTCCAGGCCGACCACGGAGTGTCCGGCTTCTGCCAGTGCCCACGTCACGCGGCCGGTGCCCGCGGCGACATCCAGCACCGGCCCTCCCTGCCTTTCGGCCAGCGTCCGATAGAACAGGATTTCTCCGGGATTGGCCTTGATGGTGTTCTCGATGAAGTCGTAGGTGAGGGCGCTCAGGCTCTGTTTATCGTAGTATTGGAATTGGCGGGGCATCTCCGCTCTCGTCTCAATGGAACGGTCAATCGTCGGACCGGCTGAATTGCCCTTCGCTGCTGTGCACGACCTTCATGAGGTACTTGCCGTATTCGTTTTTGATGAGCGGCTTGGCGAGACGCTCCAGATCCTCGGTGGTGATCAGCTTCTGGTGGAAGGCGATCTCCTCCAGGCAGGCGATCTTGAGCCCCTGGCGCTGCTCTACGGTCTGGACGAACTGCGAGGCTGCGATCAGGCTGTCGTGCGTTCCGGTGTCGAGCCATGCATAGCCGCGCCCCAGCTGTTCGACCCGGAGCGTTCCGGCGTCGAGATAGCGCCGGTTCACGTCGGTGATCTCCAGTTCGCCGCGGTGCGACGGCTTCACCTCGGACGCAACATCGACGACGGTGTTGTCGTAGAAGTACAGTCCGGTCACCGCGAAGTTGGAGCGGGGCTGCGCCGGCTTCTCTTCGATGCTGATAGCCTGGCCGCTCTGGTTGAACTCCACCACGCCGTAACGCTCGGGGTCGCTGACCTGATAGCCGAAGACGGTTGCCCCGGTTTCCTGCCCCGCTGCGCGTTTGAGCAGGTGCTCCAATCCGTGGCCGTAAAAGATGTTGTCGCCGAGGATCAGGCAGCAGCTGCTGTTCCCGATGAACTCGCGCCCGATCAGGAACGCCTGCGCCAGTCCCTCGGGCCTTGGTTGAACCGCATACTGGATGTTGATGCCCCACTGCCCGCCATCCTTGAGCAGTTCCTGGAACAGAGAACTGTCCTGCGGCGTGGTGATGATCAGGACGTCCCGGATTCCGGCCATCATCAGCACGGAAAGGGGATAGTAGATCATCGGCTTGTCGTAGATGGGCAGGAGCTGCTTGCTCACGACGTGCGTGACTGGGTAGAGGCGGGTACCGGAGCCGCCTGCCAGTATGATGCCTTTCATGTCCCTTGCGCCTCGCATCCATCAAAGCCTCCATGGCTATAGCCGACTGGAGCCTGGGAATGAAGCGAAACTGCGCCCTGCGAATGATGGGAGCAATGTGACGCAGCAGCGCACGCATTGCGAGCGGATCGCCATGGGCGCTGACGTGAACGCCGAGGACGGCGCCATAAATAGGTTGCCCAAAGGGAGGCCGGCGCCGCCGGCGTTGTTAAGTCTTTCCATTTGCACGGCAGCGCAACCGGTTCGACGGAGGGCGACACGGTTCGATCGGAGTGCTGGCATCCGGTGCTGCTATCGAGGGAAACGGACTTTCGCCGGTGTCTTCATCGCCATCGCCGGGGCGTTTCGATAGTTAGAAATGGTAATTTCCATGACTGCAGGAAGCGGTTTGGATGGCGCCTGATCGCACTCATCGGTCAGAATTGCTCGCCATTCTCCGTGTGCGATCCCGGAATGTTGCTCTTCATGAGGATGTGAGTCACAATGTCAACAACCCATAAGGGTTTATATGATTCTGTCCTTCCGGAAGGGTGGCTGAGGGTATCGGCATGAACAATTCCGGAAGTGATATCGTTAACGCACTTGCGCACAGCAATACCGCCCGCTGGAATTACGGCCAACCCTATGGTGCTCCCGTAGCAATCAGCTATTCGTTCATGGAAAGGTTGCCAGACTACTATTTCGGCAGCTTTACCGGTTTCCGGACCTTCAACGAAACGATGAGGGTATCAGCCCGGCAGGCGCTGTCCTCTTGGGAAAGAGCCGCCAACATTACGTTCGTGGAAGTTTCGGATGCCGGCAGTGGTGGGCAAATCCGCTTCGGCGCCAGCAGACTCTCCAACTCCGAGCAGGCCCGCGCCTATTTCCCGAGCGGTTACAACGCGGGAATCGACGGCGATGTCTGGATGAACGCATCTATCTCGGGGAATTTTTCTCCGACGCCCGGTAGCTACCCCTACGAAGTTTTGCTTCACGAAATCGGCCATGCCCTGGGCCTCAAGCATCCTGGCAACTACAATGCCGGCGGTGGCCGAATGCCCGGCCCCTTTCTGCCGTCCGCACTGGACAATACGAACAATACGGTGATGTCCTACAACAATGTTGGGGGCTACAAAACCGACATCGGCCCTTATGACCGATTGGCCATTGGGTATCTTTACGGTCCGCGGCTTCCTGGAGCCATTGGTAACTTGACTAGCTATGGCAATGGCGACGACGTCGTCACCGGCGACTCCGCGGCCAATTTCCTCGTCGGAAATGGTGGCAACGACCATTTGATCGGCCGGGCCGGCAATGACGGCCTCCTGGGAGGGGACGGGCACGACCGGCTGGAGGGCGGCGATGGCAACGACACCATCAACGGTAACCAAGGCTCGGATTTCGTCTTTGGCGGTTCGGGCAACGACAGCGTGCGCGGCGGCAAGGACGCCGACGCGGTCTACGGTGACGATGGAAATGACGATGTCTATGGCGATATGGGCAATGATCTCGTGAGCGGCGGGCCCGGATACGATACGCTGCATGGCGGCCGGGACGACGATACGCTTCTTGGCGGGGACGGCGGTGACGAGCTGTGGGGCGACAGGGGCAACGACACGCTGACCGGCGGTGCCGGCTTCGACTGGTTCCGGTTCACGTCCGACAGTGGGCACGACGTGATCACCGATTTCGATGTGGTCAGGGACTGGCTGACTGTATCCTCCCGGATCAACGGTATGGCCATCCTGTCCAAGTCGGACCTCATGACGCGCATGACTGACACGGCTCCAGGCTGCCTTGTCGATTTCGGCAACGGCAACGACGTTTTGTTGCTGAACATCAAAAAATCGCAGCTTTCAAGCGAAGACATCTACATTTCGTACCTCTGAACGGGTCGTGCCGTGCGAATCGGCCCCCCGGGCCGATTTTCATCCTGTGAGAAACAGCAGCTGCATGCGGAGCGCGTTTGCGCGCTATGCTCATGATGCCGGTGTTACGCCGGTCATCACGCGGCACGGCAACCACGTAAGCACTGCCCTTGTCCCATGT
Organism: Pseudomonadota bacterium; assembly: GCA_023412175.1. GTDB lineage: Bacteria > Pseudomonadota > Alphaproteobacteria > Azospirillales > Azospirillaceae > Azospirillum. Next base: position 23,237 of record JAEYOB010000353.1, read on the forward strand.
TCGATTTCCAGATAACCCAGGTCGCCATCAACGGCTATCACCACACATTCAGCGAACTGGTCGCCACTCTGGGGCACAGCGCGGCGGAGCTGGGTTTGCGGACGCGGGGCAGAATGGTGGTTGCCCACGAAGCCGTGGATGTGATCACCGACGCGGCGGTGAATGTGCTGGTTGGCGACCTGGCCTACACCGCGCCTCTCCTGCGCGACGCCATGGCGGGCAAGCCGTTCGTCGTATGGCAGCTTGAGCCGCTGGCGCGTTCCGTCGGGCTGGCGTCGACGCACCCCGAATACCTTGCCTTGCTGCGCAAGGCGGTGCGGGTATGGGACTACAACGCCGGCAATATCGCCAAACTGCATGAGTGGGGCGTCACGCGGACGGCCTTGCTCCCCTTTGGCCATCATCGCGTGCTTGAGACGGTGTCCCAGGTTTCGGACAAGGACATCGACGTCTGCTTCTTCGGTTGCCTGACGAAGCGCCGCCGCGAGGTGCTGAACGCGTTGGAGCAGGTTGGCCTTGTCATCGTCGCTCGTGAGAAATGCTATGGAACGGAGCGCGATGCGCTCATCGGCCGTTCGCGCATTGCCCTGAACATCCATGGGTATGACGACCTGCCGATACTGGAGGAGGCCCGGCTTTCCTTTCTGCTGGCGAATCGCTGCTTTGTCGTTTCCGAGGAATCGGATCACAATCCCTATGGGGATGGCGTGATCTTCACGCCGTACGACCGCATCGTCGAAACGTGCCGGCACTGGTTGGCCCAGTCATCCGAAGCCCGGCTGGCCGTCGCCGGGCAGGGCCATGCGGCGCTCCGTCGCCGTCCCTTCCTCGCCAGCCTGTCCGCCGCATACAAGGATGCGCGGGCTGCCGTCTCGGATGCCATGGCGGGATGAGGGCAAAGCTCCGCTGCCGAAGACTCTGCCCCTCGAAGCCGGGAACTGCCAGTTGAACGCCGGTTATCCCGTCACGAACCAGTCCGTCGAGACTTGGTCCGCCTGCACGCCGGTCAGCGTCACACTGTCGTCATCGCTGAAGCTGATGACGGCGTGCCCCGCGGCATTCGCTCCGACCTTGTAAGTGATGGCGGACGACGGCCGGATGCGATCCCCCTCCGCTGCGTTGAAATCGGCGATGGCGTCATGGCCGCTGCCTGCATCGAAGGAGAAGATGTCGGCGCCGATCCCTCCCGCCATGACGTCGTTGCCTCTGTCGCCCCAGAGCACGTCGTCGCCGGCCTGCCCGAAAAGCACGTCGTCCCCCTGACCGCCGCGGAGCGTGTCCGCTCCGGCCCCGCCGTCGAGGGCATCGGCGCCCATGCCGCCGAGGAGGAGGTCGCCGCCGTCTCCGCCGGCCAGGGTGTCGTTGCCCATGTCGCCGCTGAGGTTGTCGGCGCCGTCCCCACCGTCCAGCAGGTCCCCGCTCTGGCCGCCGTACAGCAGGTCGTTGCCGGCGTTCCCGTACAGCGTGTCGGCTCCCTGGTTGCCGTACAGGAAATCAATCCCTTCGCCGCCCAGCAGCAAGTCGTCCCCGATGTCGCCGCTCAGCCAGTCGTTGCCGTCGCCGCCGTCCAGGATGTCGGAGTCGTTTCCGCCATACAGCGTATCGCCGCCCGCCCCACCGA
>JAEYOB010000463.1 GCA_023412175.1 Pseudomonadota bacterium
GTCCAGGCCGCCGGTGTCGAAGCACACGCCCTTGCCGACCAGCGTCACCTTCGGGTCGTCGCGGCGGCCCCAGGTGATGTCGATCAGTCGCGGCTCGCGCGGGCTGGCGCGGCCCACGGCGTGGATGGCCGGGTAGTTGCGCTTCACGAGGTCGTCGCCGACGGTGATGCGGATCGTCGCCTCGAATTCCTCGGCCAGTTCCCTGGCGGCGTCAGCGAGTTCCGCCGGCCCCATGTCGCCGGCCGGCGTGTTGACGAGGTCGCGCACCAGCCACGTCGCCGCGGCGGTGCGCTCCACCTCGCCGTGGTCGGCCGCCGCCGGCCAGACGAGCTGCGCAAACGTCTTGTCGGACTTCCGGTAGCGGATGAAGGCGTAGCTCCCCAGCGCCCAGCCCAGCGCGGCGCGGGTGGCGGCGCGGCGGTCCAGTTCCGCGTCGATGCGGTAGGTGCCGGGAGGCAGGGAGCCCGGCAGGCCGGCGAAGGCCCAGACATCGTCCACCGCCGACACGCCGACCAGCACGCGGGCGAGCCGCCCGTCGTCGCCGGGCAGCAGCGCGGTGGCGCCGGATTCGGCGGTGAAGTTGACGGCCTTCACCCAGGCGGAGGTCGCCGGCGGCTGGGCATCCAGCCAGGCAGGCAGGTCAGCCTTGGCGAGCGGGGTGACGGGAACGGTGTCGGCGCCGGCCTTGGCGCACAGCGTGGCGATCAACGCGGGACGTCCTTGCTGGTGGAAGCATTCGGTGTGGGAGTGAAAGCATGGCGCGCCGCGCGCCCTTGCGCAATCCCCGCTTCCAGGCGACAGTCGCCTTCTCCACGGCCGCATGAGGTTCGCATGGACGCCCTCACCCTCGTCATCGGCAACAAGGCGTATTCGTCCTGGTCGCTGCGCCCGTGGCTGGCGCTGCGGCACATCGGCGTGCCGTTCACGGAGGTCGTGGCGCCGTTGGGCCAGCCCGACAGCCGGGCAAACATCCTCCGCCACTCGCCGTCCGGCCGGGTGCCGCTGCTGAAGCACGGCGAGCGGACCGTTTGGGACTCGCTGGCGATCTGCGAGTATCTGGCGGAGACCTATCCCGAGGCCCGGCTCTGGCCGGAGGAGGCGTACGCCCGCGCCGTTGCGCGCTCGGTGTCGGCGGAGATGCATTCCGGCTTCGCCGACCTGCGCACCAGCATGTTCATGGACCTCAAGCGGAAGCGCCCCGGCGAGGGCCGCTCCGAAGCCTGTCTGGCCGACATCGCCCGCGTGACGGAGATCTGGCGCGACGCGCGGGCGCGGTTCGGGACGGGCGGGCCGTACCTGTTCGGCCGCTTCTCCGTCGCCGACTGCATGTACGCGCCGGTGGCGACGCGGTTCGAGACGTACGGCGTGGAACTGGATCCGGTCTGCCGCGCGTACGCCGACGCGCTGCTGGCGCTGCCGGCCCTGCGGGAATGGAGCGAGGCCGCCCGCGCCGAACCCTGGACACTGTATTAGGACAGATCGCAAACGGACCGAAGGTCCGGTAGCGTGAATCTGCTCCATAAATCAAAAAAGTCAGAGCAAGTATCCGGCTCATGGTGGTTCGGAATTTGCTCTAGCGACCTGTTCTGAAAGGCGTGCGTTATCAGTCTGCATCCCTGTTGAGGGGAGATGGAACAAATTAAGTTGAGCAACGAGCAGTTCCAGCATTTGCTGGGCCTGCCGATCTCAGAACATCATTAACCGACAAAGGAACCGGTTGATAAAGAGAGAAGCGAGGACACAATAAATTCCAATTACGTTAGGGAGATGTCCAATGACTGACACCATCCATCCTTTTTACGAGTCGCATCGTGGTGCAATGGAGGCCGCCATGCGCCATCGCCTTGACCTTGCCGAAACGATGCTATGCAAGCACGCACATCTATCCAATATTCATGAGATAAAGCAGGAGGTGATGAACGAGTTTGAAATCGTGCTCGCCCAAATGCCCTATGTCGGAGGTGCGGCAAGTCGCATGAGCGACTTCTTCATGCGTCTCATGGGTTTCATGGCCATCAGCCGAGTGCTCCGGCGACACGGCGTGTCGCTGTCCGTGATCGGCGATATCGAGCGGGAAACCTACAAGGCCCAATTGCTCACCGTGCCCGAAGCGGAACGTCTCGCCTCGGGGCGTCAATTCATGTCGTCGGAGAATCAGGCTTTTCTGCGCGAGCAGGCGGAAAAAAGCCATCAGGAACAGTTTCCAGAAGATTTTGTCTACGATTTCATCGAGCCAGGCCCGGATGACAATTTTGAATTCGGCATCAACTACAAAGCTTGCGGCTTTTGCAAATTTGCGGCTCGCCATGGAGATAAAGAAATTTTGCCGAACATTTGCGGGCTTGATTTCGACGCCTATGCAACACGTGGCATTCACCTGGAAAGGACACAAACGTTAGCTGGCGGTGCGAGCCACTGCGATTTCCGATTTTCGCGGCTCCCGTCGGACTAGCAGGGCGCGGAAAAACGAGCTGATGCAGCGCCCTTGCCTCCGCTGAGGCTTGAAAGTGGCGCTTGCGAGGGCTGTTTTGGTCGGGATGTAGCGTCTTTGCTCGCTCCGAGGCGCCCGGAGCCGCCGCTCAGGCGGACTCCGGGTGTCGGTTACGCGGCGGCCAGCAGCTTGGGCAGGCGGATCAGGTTGTAAGCAGCGGCAGTCAGCGTGAACATCCAGCCGACCCGGGCCGTGCCACGATGGCGCGCCTTGCGCAGGCCGGCGCCCTTGATCCAACCGAAGACCTCTTCGATCCGTTTGCGTATGCGCAGGCTGACGGCGTAGCCGGGGTGGCGGGTGGTCCGGCCGTCGATCGCCGAGCGGCGGTTGCTGGTGTTCTGCGCGACATGCGGGGCGGCGCCCAGTTGGCGCATGCTCGCTACGAAATCCTTGGTGTCGTACGCCTTGTCGGCGCTCACCGTGATGCGGAGGCGGCCGGGGATGGCCTCGACCATGGAGACCGCCGCCTCGCGCTCGGCCAAGCCGGTGGCCTCCGTCAGCCGGGCATCCACCACCAGGGCGTGGCGGTTCTCCATCAGCGCGTGGCCCATGAAAGCCAGCTTCGCCGGCTGCCCGTTGCTCTTGTGGTACAGCCGCGCTTCGGGATCGCTGGTCGAGGCATGGGTCTCATTGGACCGCTTCTCGCCATGGAAGTCGCGCTCGCCATTGCGCCCGGGTCCCGGCGGCTCGCCACTGCCGTCTTTGGGCCGGAAGCTCTTCACGCTGGCCCAGGCTTCGATCAGCGTGCCGTCCACCGAGAAGTGCTCGTCCGACAGCAGCGCCTTGACCTTCGGCTGGCCCAGCACGGTGGCCAGGAACTTGGCCGCCACGTCGCCGGCCAGCAGACGCTCATGGTTCTTGGTGAACACCGTGACGTCCCACACCGGGGCGTCCATCGACAAGCCGACGAACCAGCGGAACAGCAGATTGTAATCGAGCTGCTCCATCAGCTGGCGCTCCGAGCGCACCGAGTAGAAGGCCTGGAGCAGCAGCGCCCGCAGCAGCTTCTCCGGCGGGATCGACGGCCGCCCGATCTTGGAGTACAGCCCCTCGAACGCCGGCGACATCACCTCCAGCGCTTCGTCCACGATGGCCCGGATCGGGCGCAAAGGGTGATTGGCCGGAACCCGCACCTCACAGCTCACGTAGCTGAACAGACCCTCGCTGCGTTCGTCCGAGCCCCGCATCGTCCCCTCGACGGCCACATTCTCCACGGCCGGAGAGAATCACGACCGACACGCCGTGCACAGCCCTTTTTCCGCGTCCTGTTAGTGGGCCGAACCCGACGGATCGTATCGTTTGTACATTGGCAAGCGCGGTTCCTGCCGCGGGGCTGGCACGGCTACATGTGAACCGATCCGGCTGGTGGACAGCGGCAGGGCGCAACACGAGAATGCTGTAGTCGTTCTAAACACTTGATGCCCGTCAAGGTAATGCACCGTTAATCCAGCAATAGATTACCCCTGCCAATGGTTCGACTGCTGACGCAAGCGTCAGGGTCCTGCTCACGTAAGGGGGGTTATGAAAAACTACAACAAGAACCAGCGCATGGCTTTCCGCGTCAGCTCCCACACCAAGACCATCTTGGACAAACTCTCGCAGGCTGATGGCTGCACCATGTCTGCAAAAATTGAGCGCCTGATCTTGTCAGAGGCCAAGCGCGTTGGAATCGGTCAAGCTAGCCAGGATGGCTGTGCGCTTTCGGAGTAACTTTTGCAGCCTAGACCCTATGTTCGCGGCCTGAAAGGAGTGGCGGCCCGCCCTGCGACATGCCCCAATCGAGGGTTGCGCCGGA
>JAEYOB010000669.1 GCA_023412175.1 Pseudomonadota bacterium
GCCGACAAATGCACCTTCTGCGTCCACCGCGTGGACGCCGGGCTGCTGCCCGCCTGCGTCGAGACCTGCGTCGGCGGCGCGCGCATCTTCGGTGACCTGAACGACCCGAACAGCACGGTGTCCAAGCTGATCCGTGAGGAGGATCCGAAAGTGCTGAAGCCCGAGCAGGGCACCCAACCGCGGGTCTTCTACATCGGCCTCGATCCGAAGTTCCAAGGCAAGGTGGACGGCACGCCGACCCTGTGGCGCCCGAGCGGCCAGCCGCACGCCGAAGCCCATGCCGACAAGGAGCACGTGTGATGGACACCAACATCGTCGAAGTCATCAACGTGACCCGCGAGGTCGCGTGGCTTCCCTGGGCCGTGCAGTATTTCTTCCTGATCGGCTTGTCGGTCGGCGGCGTGCTGCTCAGCCTGCCCGGCTACGCCTTCGCCAAGGACGAGTGGCGCAAACTCGGCCGCGTCGCGCTGCTGGTGGCGTTGACCTGCGGGCTGGCCGCGCCGGTGGCGCTGCTCTCCGACCTGCACCAGCCCGGCCGCTTCTGGCACTTCTACGTCGTGTTCCGTCCGACGTCCTGGATGTGGTGGGGCTCGATCATCATTCCCTTCTACGTCACGGGCCTGCTGATCTACGCCTGGACCTGCTTCCGCGAGGAGCTCCGGGAGCAGGGTTCGGTCGACAGTCGCCTCGCCGCGCTGTACCGGCTGGCCGCCCTCGGCGGCGGCCGCAATGACCGGCTGATCCGTGGCGCGGGCCTCGTCGTCCTTGCCGGAGCAGTCCTCGTCGCGCTGTACACCGGCGTCGAGGTCGCCGTGGTCAAGGCGCGTCCGCTGTGGCACACGCCGCTCCTGCCGGTTCAGTTCCTCGCCACCGCGCTGGTCGGGGCTGCCGGTCTGGTGCTGATTCTGAACCGCTTCGCGGCGGACAATGACCGCGATGTCGAGGTGCGGGCGAACCGCCTGCTCGCCAGCTTCTTGGGAGCGGTGATGGTGTTCGGCGGGCTGTGGCTGGCGCTGGGGCTGTTCGGGATCGACCGCACCCATGCCGAGGCGCTGAACAGCGTGACGAACTCCGAGGCGTGGCGCGTGACCGCCGTCTGGGCCGTGCTGGCCACCGTGGTCCCCTTCGTCATCGCCCTGGGCAAGCCCATGGGCACCGGCCTGCTGACCGGCCTGATCGCCGTGCACAGCGCCTGGATGTTCCGCTGGACGGTGTTCATCGGCGGCCAGACCGTGCCGAAGACCGGTGCCGGGTTCTACGAGTACGCACTCCCGGCCGGGCCGGAGGGGCTGCTCGGCATCGTCGGCACCGCGGGCCTGTGGTTCTTCCTTCTCCTCGTCATCACCGCCTTCCTGCCGACGCCGCGCCGTCCGGCGCCCCACCCGGTCCGCGCCGCCATGGCCGCCGACCGCGTCGTGGCCGCCGCCGAATGACCGCCCGCAGGACCACCGGAGACACTGCCATGTCCATCACCCGTCGCCTCCTCCTGAAAACCTCCGTCGCGGGCGGCGCGCTCGCCGCCTTCGTAGGCGGCTTCTCCGAAACCGGCCGCAAGCTGGTGAAGGGCGCCTGGGCCGGGGAACGGCCCGAGCACGCCATCTCCGGCAACGCCGCCAAGCCGGAGTTCCGGGTCGATCCGACTACCGGCGCCATCGAGCCGACCCCCGGCCAGATCGTCGCCAATGTGGCCTGCCTGGGCTGCACCACGCTGTGCGGCGTGCGGGTCCGCGTCGATACCGAGAAGAACCGCGTCATCCGCGTGGCGGGCAACCCGTACAGCCCACTGTCCACCGACCCGTTCCTGCCCTACGGCACCCCGATCAAGGAGAGCTTCAAGTCGCTCTCGCGGCTGGACGAGAAAGGGCTTCAGGGGCGCTCGACGGCGTGCGGGCGCGGCAACGCGGCGCTGGAGATGCTGACCTCGCCGTTCCGCATCACCACGCCGATGAAGCGCGTCGGGCCGCGCGGCTCAGGCAAGTGGGAACCCATCGCCTTCGAGAAGCTGGTGGCGGAGATCGCCGAGGGCGGTGATCTGTTCGGCGAGGGCCACGTGGACGGACTGCGGGCTCTTCGCGACATCAAGACCCCCATTGACGCGGCGGCGCCGGAACTCGGGCCGAAGGTCAATCAGGTGGCCTTGCTGTCCTCGGTGAACGACGGGCGCGAGCCGTTCGTGCGGCGCTTCTTCAACCAGGCGCTGGGCACCATCAACTTCGTCGGTCACGGCTCCTACTGCGGGGGTGCCTACCGCTCCGGCTCGGGCGCTGTGTTCGGCGATGCCAAGAAAATGCCGCACGCCAAGCCGGACCTTCAGAACGCCGAGTTCGTGCTGTTCATCGGCACCGCGCCGTCGAACGCGGGCAACCCGTTCAAGCGGCAGGCCATGCTGCTCGCCAAGGGGCGTACCGACGGCGCGCTGAACTACGTCGTGGTCGACCCGGTGTTGACCAACGCCGACAACCGCGCGGTGGGCGAGCGCTCCAATTGGATCCCGATCCGCCCGGGCACCGATGGCGCTCTGGTCATGGGGCTGATGCGCTGGATGTTCGAGAACGAGCGCATCGACGCCAAGTACCTCGCGCAGCCCAACGGCAAGGCTGCCGAGGCGGCGGGTGAGGCCGGGTGGTGCAACGCCGCGCACCTCGTCATCGCCCAGAAGGGCCACCCGCGCGACGGGCGCCTGCTCAGGGCGTCCGACATGGGCTGGGTGACGCTGGACGAGAAGGAGCGCTACGGCACCAAGGACGCTTTCGTCGTCATCGACCCGCCGTCGGGCCAACCGATCGCCCATGACATGCTGATGGCCTCCGCGGCGCTGTTCCATGAGGGCAGCCTTGCGGCGCCGACCGGCGACGTCACCGTGAAGACCGGCCTGACGCTGCTGCGCGAGGAGGCCATGAAGCTGGACCTGCGCGGCTATGCCGACGCCTGCGGCATTCCCGCCGATGTGATCGCCGGGCTGGCGCGAGAGTTCACCAGCCACGGCAAGAAGGCGGCCGCCAACACTCATGGCGGCATGATGGCGGGCAACGGCTTCTACAACGCCTTCGGCGTGGTCACGCTGAACACGCTGATCGGCAACCTGAACTGGAAGGGGGGCACGATCTTCGGCGGCGGCCGCTTCCCGGACGAGCAGGACGGCCCGCGCTACAAGCTCGCCAGCTTCCCCGGTCAGGTGAAGCCCTCCGGCACCGCAATCAGCCGCCCCGTTCCCTACGAGAAATCCAGCGAGTTCAAGGCGAAGAAGGAGGCGGGCAAGCCCTACCCGGCCAAGGCGCCCTGGTACCCCAACGCACCGCAGTTGACGACCGAGTACCTGACCAGTGGCATGGTGGACGGCTATCCCTACCCGCTGAAGGCACTGTTCCTGTGGAACAGCAACCCGGTCTACGGCATTCCCGGCGTCCGCGCCGCCGTGGAGGCGAAGCTGCGGGATCCGAAGGCGCTGCCCCTGATCGTCGCCATCGATCCGTTCATCAACGAGTCCTCGGCCTTTGCCGACTACATCGTCCCGGACACAGTGCTGTACGAGACCTGGGGCTGGGCGGCTCCCTGGGCGGGCGTGCCGACCAAGACGACGACCGCGCGCTGGCCGGTGGTGGAGCCCGGCACCTGCGCGCTGCCGGACGGCCAGCGCGTGCAGATGGAAACGTTCCTCATCGCCATGGCCATGCGGCTTGGTCTGCCGGGCTTCGGCCCGGACGCCATCCAGGACATGGAGGGACGGACCTACCCGCTGGAACGGCCGGAGGACTGGTACCTGCGCGGCGGCGCCAACATCGCTTGGCTCGGCAAACAGCCGGTGCCGGACGCCTCGGACGAGGACATCCGCTGGTCCGGTGTGGAGCGCGTGCTGCCCGCGCTGAAGGCCACGCTGAAGGAGGAGGAATGGCGCAAGGTCGCCTTCATCCTCGCCCGTGGCGGCCGCTACCAGAACCAAGCCGAGGGCTTTGAGGGCGACAAGGCGACCCATCGATTCAAGGACGGCCTGCTGGTCTACAACGAGGCGGTGGGAGCCTCGAAGAGCAGCATCACCGGCAAGCGGTGGACCGGCACGGCGACCTGGATGGAGCCGGTGTTCGCCGACGGCACGCCGGTCCGGAGCGTTCACACGCCGGAGGACTGGCCCTTCCAACTGGTCAGTTCGAAGTCGGTGCTGGTCAGCGCCTACACGATTGCGGCCAGCCGCCTGCGCCACCTGCACCCGGAGAACCCGGTCGGCATCAACGTGGAGGACGCCCGGCGCCTGGGCATTCAGACGGGTGACGTTATCCGCATCGCCACGCCCGGCGGGGCCGAACGGGCGACGGCCATCGTCCGCCACGGCGTCATGCCGGGCGTGCTGGCGGTCGAGCACGGCTTCGGCCACAAGGAGTACGGTGCGCGGCCGCACGTCATCGGCGGCCGGAGCCAGCCGGACGTGCCGGAGATCGGTGCGGGCGTCAACCTCAACGACCTCGGTCTTGCCGACCCGACCCGCCAAGGCGCATCGGTGTGGGTCGACCCGATCGCGGGAACCTCCGTGCGCCAGGGCATTCCGGCCAAGCTGGAGCGCATCGCTGCGGCGGCATGACCTCCTCCGGTCGGAGCGGGAGGCCGCATCGGCCACCCGCCCTGACTGGTAACTCAGGAGAATTCCATGATCTCTTTGTCAGGTATCCTGCTGGCCCCACGGTTGGGGCCATGATGTCGGCAGCGCCCGTGCTGGCCGCAGAACTCACCGTTGACCTCTCCTCAAGCGGTTCACTGCTGCTGCCCGTGCTCGGCGTTCCCGACGCGCGCGCACAGATCGTCTCAGGCGAGCGAGGGGCGTCAGGGTTGCGCCGGCCGTGCGGGGAACACTGCATTTTTCCAAGCAGGGCTGGCGCGTCTGCGCCTTTGGGGCACACCCAGACGTCCAGGGACGGCCGCCGGAGGCCGCCGGCGTTTTTCCGTACCGTTTCCGTACGGGGCATTTGAGGGGGGATTGCCGGGCTCTAGCAGGACGCGGAAAAAGGGCTGTGCACGGCGTGTCGGTCGTGATTCTCTCCGGCCGTGGAGAATGTGGCCGTCGAGGGGACGATGCGGGGCTCGGACGAACGCAGCGAGGGTCTGTTCAGC
>JAEYOB010000278.1 GCA_023412175.1 Pseudomonadota bacterium
ACTCCGTGCTGATCCGGGTGAGCGACGACGGCCCCGGAATCGCGCCGGAGATGATCGACCGCATCTTCAATCCCTTCACCCAGGCGGAACGGACGCTCGCCCGCCAGCACGAGGGCATCGGTCTCGGCCTGCCCATCGTGCGCCGCTTCGCCGAACTGCACGGCGGCCGGGTGGAATTGGACAGCGCGCCGGGCCGCGGCACCACCGTGACCATCCTGCTGCCGGCCGCGCGTATTATCGGCAGCCCTGCCGCCTAACCTTCTCCCGGCTGAAACTCACGCATACCAATCAAGACTCGGGATGTTTTACACTCGACTTTTTCCCGTGTTCGATTAGGGTTTGCCGCAACCGTTACACTGCCGAATAATGAATTCTCGGTATACTCCACGCTAAACACTAGACCTCTCCGCATATTCATGTATGCTCCCGGCAGAGCGGAGATAAAGTCAGGGAGAGCCCAGGTGGCAGAGGATCTACAGCAGCTTACGGCGCAGATCGTTGCAGCGTATGCGGCCAACAACAGCGTTTCCGTGAACGACCTTCCTTCGGTGATTCAGGGCGTCTATTCGGCGCTTAGCCGCGTCGGCAGTGAAACGGGCGAATCGGCCGCTCCCGAGCCGCTGACCCCTGCGGTTCCGATCAAGAAGTCGGTGAAGCCCGATTACATCACGTGTCTGGAGTGCGGCAAGCAGCAGAAGATGCTCAAGCGGCATCTTGCGTCCGACCACGACCTGACGCCGGACCAGTACCGCGCCAAGTGGAGTCTGCCGCGCGAATACCCGATGACCGCGCCGAACTACGCCGAGGCGCGTTCGCAGTTGGCCAAGGCTTCGGGCCTGGGCCTTCAGGGCGGCCGCACCAGGGGCCGCGCCAAGAAGAAGTAAGGTCCGGGCACGGGAAGGACGGGAACCGCACGCAACGCCGTCCCCGCCTTCCGATCCGGCTCCCCGGACCGCGTGCCGCGGTCAGTTGTCGAGTGCCGTGCCGATCGCGGCACCGCCAAGGCCGCCGATGATGGCTCCGCGCTTGCCGTCCAGGGCGTAGCCGCCGGCCGCGCCCGCGCCGCCGCCGAGCACCGTGCCGGTGTTGCAGGCCGCCAGCAGCATGCTCGCCGACAGGGCGACGGCAATCAGCTTGAAGCGTTTCATGTGGAATCCCCTCTATTGCGGTAAGCGCTCCACCGCATCAACAGGGGAATCGCCAATACGCTCCCGTTGCGGTCCGTGCAGCCCGTCAACGAAGCAATTGCCATGAGCGGAGGTCCGGCACGGCACCTCCCGCAACTGCACGAAAAGCGGCATCGATACCGCCTACAGCCAAATATCGACAACCGATGACTTGCAGGGGCGGGCACGGAATCTTTGCCGGCAACACCGCAGCTTCATCCGCGCGGCGCGGCCCCGGAGCGCCGTTGCGCCCTCCGATCATTGGTGCTTGAAACAAAAAAGAAAGGCCGCTAGGTATGTACCCGCGGCCTGAGTCTAGGGAGGAAACGCCCAAGAAGGGCAGTCGCAAACGCGACGATAAGGTATCTAATGCTGCGCCGCAAAAAGCCAACCCTCGCGGGTTGGCTTTTTTCATTTGTGGCAGATATGCAACAAAAGGGGCGTAAGCACCGCCGAAGCGGCTCCGCCCCCTCGGGGATCACTCCCACTCGATGGTGCCGGGGGGCTTCGAGGTGATGTCGTAGGTGACGCGGTTGATGCCGCGGACCTCGTTGACGATGCGGTTCGACACGCGGGCCAGGAACTCGTGCGGGAACGGGTACCAGTCGGCCGTCATGCCGTCGGTCGAGGTCACCGCGCGCAACGCGCAGGCGTGGTCGTAGGTGCGGCCGTCGCCCATCACGCCCACCGTGCGCACCGGCAGCAGCACCACGAACGCCTGCCAGATGGCGTCGTAGAGGCCGGCGTTGCGGATCTCCTCCAGGTAGATGGTGTCCGCCTTGCGCAGTATCTCCAGCTTCTCCGGCGTGATCTCGCCGGGGACGCGGATCGCCAGGCCGGGGCCGGGGAACGGGTGGCGCTTCACGAACGCATCGGGCAGGCCCAGCTCGCGGCCGAGCGCGCGGACCTCGTCCTTGAACAGCTCGCGCAGCGGCTCTACCAGCTTCAGGTTCATGCGCTCGGGCAGGCCGCCGACATTGTGGTGCGACTTGATGGTCACCGACGGGCCGCCGGTGAACGACACGCTCTCGATCACGTCGGGGTACAGCGTGCCCTGCGCCAGGAACCCGGCGCCGCCCACCTTGTGCGCCTCGCCGTCGAAGACGTCGATGAAGGTGGCGCCGATGATCTTGCGCTTCTGCTCGGGGTCGGACACGCCGGCCAGCTTGCCGAGGAACAGGTCGGCGGCGTTCACGTGGATCAGCGGGATGTTGTAGTGGTCGCGGAACAGCGTCACCACCTCGTCCGCCTCGCCGGCGCGCATCATGCCGGTGTCAACGAAGATGCAGGTGAGCTGGTCGCCGATCGCCTCGTGGATCAGCACCGCCGCCACCGAGGAATCAACGCCGCCGGACAGGCCGCAGATCACCTTGCCGGAGCCGACCTGGGCGCGGATCTTCTCGATCGCCTGGTTCTTGAAGGCCGCCATGGTCCAGTCACCCTTCAGGCCCGCCACGCGGTGCACGAAGTTGGACAGCAGCTTGGCGCCGTGCGGGGTGTGCACCACCTCCGGGTGGAACTGCACGCCATAGAATTGGCGGCGGTCGTCGGCGATGGCGGCGAAGGGCGCGCCCTCGCTGACCGCCACCGGGCGGAAGCCCTCGGGCAGCGCGGTGACGCGGTCGCCGTGGCTCATCCACACCTGCTCGCGGCCGCCGACCTCCCACACGCCGTCGAACAGCGCGCAGGGCTCCTTGACCTCCAGGAAGGCGCGGCCGAACTCGCGGTGGTCGGAGCCGGTGACGGCGCCGCCGAGCTGCGCGCACATGGTCTGCTGGCCGTAGCAGATGCCCAGCACCGGCACGCCCCTCTCGAAGACGATGTCCGGGGCGCGCGGCGCGTTCACCTCGGTGACCGAGGCCGGGCTGCCCGACAGGATGATCGCCTTCGGGTCGTACGCCTCGATCTTGTCGGGCGTCATGGTGAAGGGGTGGATCTCGCAGTACACGCCGGCCTCGCGCACGCGGCGGGCGATGAGCTGGGTCACCTGGGACCCGAAATCGAGGATGAGGACGCGTTCGGCGGTCATGGCATCGGCACACTGTCGGTGGAAGCGTGCTAGATGCGCCCATGAGCCGCCGGGGTCAAGGGATTTGGGCGCTCAACCGACCGCGGATTGCCGCGCCAGCGGCACCAGGTCGCGCCAGCCGTACGCCACCTCCAGGATCTCGGCGCCGGCGAAGCGTCCCGGCCGCTCGGCCACCCGCGCGCCGCCCAGACGCTCGTAGAACCAGCGCGTCGGATTCGCCGACAGGCACCAGACGAGGGCGGAGCGGACGCCGCCCTCCACCATCCGCTCGGCGCTGGCCGCCATCAGCAGCCGCCCGATCCCCTGCCCCTTGGCGTCGTCGAGCAGGTAGAGCGCGTACACCTCTCCGGCGAAGCCGTCGACGCCGCGCCGCTCGGCGCCGAAGCAGGAGAAGCCGACCACCGCGCCGGTCTCGTCCACGGCGACCACGGTTCCGCGCCCCGGCCCGCGGTCGGGCAGCGTCATCCGCCAGCGCGCCTCGGCCGTGCGCACGGTCATCCTGGCCAGATAGCGGTCGGGCAGCATGCCGGCGTAAGTGGACTGCCAGCTCGCCACATGCACCCGCGCGATGGCGGACGCATCATCGGCCTGCGCATCGCGGATGAGGACCAAGGCGCGCTCCCTCCCGTTCTTCCGTCAAGAAGAAGCTTGGGCTGCGGAGGCGCCTTGTCCAGACTACTGCGACGAACCGACCTGCTTGCGCGGGTCCTCGGCCGGGTTGACGTAGTTCAGGTCGAACGGCCCCACGCCGTTGATCTGGACGACGGCGTCCTGCGGGATGAGCGCGTAATGCGGCATGTTCGCCGGCAGGACGGCCATGCCGCCGGTCGTCAGCGGCTGCACCTTGTCGCGGTCCACGCGGTCGCCAGTGCCGATCGCGAAGGTACCGGAGATCACGGTGACGGTCTCGTCCTTGGAGTGCCAGTGCGCCGGCACCTGATAGCCCGCCGGGAAGCGGACGCGGACCGTGAACGGGCCGGCCTCGCCCGGATTGCCGTACAGCACCGACCACATCGCCCCGGCCGGCAGCGGCTTGGCGGGCTCATACTTGATGGTGTCCGGAGTGAAGACCGCGTGCTGGTCGGCCGCCACGGCCGGCAAGCCCAGAACAAGCCCCAGGGACAGCGCCGGCAGGATGAGGAACGCGCGCGGCATGGCAAGCCTCCTTCACCAGGGGTTCGGAAGCGTCAAGCCTATGCCGCGCGCCTCGGCACGGTCCAACGGGGCTAGGAGGCAAGGGCCGGTGCGTTCGTCCCGGCGCCGTCCCTATTCGGGCGAAGCGGCCGGTTCCCCGCCGTCCTTCTCCTCTTCCGCCCTGCGTTCCAGCACGGCGGCGAAGAAGCCGTCGGTGTCGTGCCTGGCGGGCATCAGGCGCAGGTACGGCCCCTCGGCGGGCGGCGTCCCGTGCTTCTCCTCGGCCCAGACCTCGGCCACCGGCTTCACGGTGAACTCCGGGTGGGTCTCCAGGAAGGCGGCGATCTGGTTCTCGTTCTCCTCGGCCAGCAGCGAGCAGGTCGCGTAGACCAGCCGCCCGCCCGGCTTCACCAGCCGCGCCGCGCTGTCCAGGATGCTCGCCTGCAACGGCACGAGCTGCTCCAGGCCGGGGCCGAGTTGGCGCCAGCGGCTGTCCGGGTTGCGCCGCCACGTGCCGGTGCCGGAGCACGGCGCGTCCACCAGCACGCGGTCGAACTTGCGCTTGTGGCGCTTCACCCACGGGTCGCGCTCGCTGGTCAGCGGGTGCGCCTCGATGTTGTGCAGGCCGGCGCGGCGGAACCGCTCGGCGGCCCGCTTCAGGCGCTTGTCCAGCACGTCGCAGGCGACGACGCGGCCCTTGTTGTTCATCAGCGCCGCCATGGCCAGCGTCTTGCCGCCGGCTCCCGCGCAGAAGTCCACCACCTGATGGCCCGGCTTCGGCGCCACCGCGAAGGCGACGAGCTGCGAGCCCTCGTCCTGGATCTCCACCAGCCCGTTCTTGAAGGCGTCCGTCACGGCCAGCGCCGGCCGGCCCTTGACGCGCAGGCCGAGCGGCGACCACCGGGTGTCCTCGGCGGCGATGCCGGCCTTCTCCAGCGCCTTCCGGGCGCCGTCGCGGCTGGCCTTCACCGGGTTGACGCGCAGGTCGAGCGGCGCGGAGTCCAGGAGCGCCGTCATCTCCTGCCTGAACCGGTCGCCCAGCGAGCCGCGCATCGGCTGCTCGGCCCAGGGCGGGCACTCGACGCGCACGCACTCGGGCATGGCCGGGTGCTCCAGCGTGTGGGTATCCAGGGCGCGGACCAGCGCCCGCTCAGCGTCGTCCAGCGCCGCCGGGGCGAACTTGCCGCCGCTGAACAGCTCATCCACGGTGGCGGCCCGCTTGCCCTCGGCCAGGATGGCGTTGGCGATGACACGGGGGCGCGGGCCGGTCCCGTGCCCCTCCTTCTCCAGCCACCAGGAGAGGCGCGCGTGGCGGCGGAGGATGGCGTAGACCGTCTCGGCCACCGCGCTGCGGTCCTTGGCGCCGATGTAGCGGCGGGCGCGGAAGAACGCGCTCATCACCGCGTCGGCGGGACGCGGGGTGGTGTCGATCTCGGTCAACAGGTCGATCACCGCCTGGAGGCGGGCAGCGGGCGTCATCTGGGCTCCTTTCGGGAAGGACCTCTCGATAACCCGTTTGCCCACGTCTTGTCATCCCCCATCCCGGCCCCATCCCGGCCCATCCCGATCCCGAGTCGCTTGCCGGGCCTCCGTGCGCCCCGGCCTCTTTCGTGGTACCCTGATCGATAAAATGCCGGCAAGTTGCACCGCAGCCAACCTTTCAAGCATTGCGGACGGTCTGTGAC
>JAEYOB010000815.1 GCA_023412175.1 Pseudomonadota bacterium
GGGAGCGAAGGTGCCGTGCGCTCGGACTGGGCCACGGCCGAGATGCTGGACGCCGCCAGCCGGCTTGCCCGGGAAGCCGCACACCTCGACACGGAGGTGGACGGCTTCATCCGGCGGGTAAGAGAGGGCTGACGATACTTTGGTGCACAACTCGGCAATCTGACGATTTCCGCCCTGATATGCTGGTGATCAAGCGACCTTATGGGAGACGGGCATGCCCAAGCTGGTCATGATGGTAAGTGTCTGCCCGTAGCAGTCACGCGCTGAACTCCTGGGGCGCGAGCCGCTTCAGGCGCCTGGAGAGGATCGAGATGAAGGCCATCTCTGGACGAAAGCGACGAGGCGCTCCTTCGTCCCCTTCCGCAGCACCGCTACCAGCGGCTTCTGGCGGCAAGCGGTCGATCGATGGAACGTCAGGACGGGCCGGCGACCGGGTCCGCGCGACGGGACGTGACAACAAGACCGGCTGTTAAGAGGAGATCTGCAGCCCCGTGGAACACTCATGCGACGGCGGTGCCTGTGGGGGACGGCCCAGTGGCCACGTAACTTGCCGACACAATGAAACAGCGGAAGGCGCCTACAGGGAGTTCCGCACACAAGCCCCCACCATCACGGTGGGGCTCGGTCGTGTATTGGCCCGGCGAGCACAGCTATGAGCGCAGCCATGAACGGGTCACCCACATAGAAATTGCCAAGAGGCTGGCGGCGCTCAAGAGGTATGAGAGCATACGCACCTTCGACCGCGCAACGCATGCTCCTGGGCCGGTCTATTTCCTGCCATCCGATACGCTCACCAGTGTGGCAGAGGCAAAGGCACTGGGCATCCGCGGCGAGCATGACCTGTTTGGCGGTGTCGTACCGTACCCCTTCGTCGCGACCAAGATCATCACCCACCGGCTCTTAAGCCCCGACGCTGACGCGCCGGTCGGCTGGTCTGCCGAGATTGGGCGGCAGATACAGAATGTCGTCCTCCGGGGCTTTTCCGCCTTTTCGCGCGATGACGCGAAACAAGCTGTCTTCCACCTTCTCAAGTACGGGCCGGTGCGCGTCAAGTCGGTGCGGGAAAGCGGCGGGCGTGGACAAGCCGTCGTTCACAACGCTGCTGAACTGGAGAAGGTGCTCGACGCCGTTGATCCCGCCGAACTGTCACAGTGCGGCCTTGTCCTTGAGGAGGATCTCACCGATGTGACGACCCGCAGCGTCGGTCAAGTGCGCGTCGCCGAACTCGTAGCGAGCTACTGGGGCACGCAACGCCTGACGCTGGACAATGGAGGGGCGCTCGTCTACGGCGGGTCGGAGCTGACGGTGGTGCCCGGCGGGTTCAATACACTTCTTGGCCTCGATCTTCCGGACGCGGTCCGGCTGGCTGTGGTACAGGCATGTGCCTATGACGCCGCTGCGACGGCGTGTTTCCCAAGCTTCTTCGCCTCGCGGCGCAACTACGACATCGTCCAAGGGTTAGACTGGCGTGGGCGGCCACGCTCTGGAGTACTCGAACAGTCATGGCGCGTTGGCGGGGCCAGCAGTGCGGAGATCGCTGCGCTGGAGGCGTTCCGGGCCGCCCCGGGGCTGCCGTCCATCCGCGCCACCTGCGTCGAGGTCTATGGGGAGAGCGAAATACCACGCTCCAACGCAACCGTGTATTTCCGCGGGTTGGATGAGCGGGTTGGCTTCATTACCAAGTACACGCTGGTTGAGGGCCATGGTAACACGCGATGACAGCATCGATATTGCGGTCGACGATCAGCACATCGCCGGCACCCTGGTGACACCGGCGACGGTCGTTCCCGGATTTCTGTTCGTGCACGGTTGGAGCGGCAGCCAGGAGCAGTATTTGGCGCGCGCCCGCGAGATTGCCGCTCTGGGCTGCGTCTGCCTGACCTTCGATCTCCGCGGTCATGCCCGCACCGACGCACAGTACGAGACCGTCACGCGCGAGGACAACCTGCGCGACGTCCTTGCCGCGTACGACATTCTGGTCAGCCAGCGGAGCGTCGATCCGGCGGCGATCGCCATTGTGGGCAGCAGCTACGGCGGCTATCTGGCGGCGATCCTCAGTTCATTACGGCCCGTTCGGTGGCTCGCCTTGCGCGTCCCGGCGCTCTACAAGGATGAGGACTGGAGGGCGCCGAAGCGGCAGCTCGACCGGAACGAACTGGCCACCTACCGGCGCGGTCCTGTGGACGCTACCGAAAACCGGGCGCTCAAAGCGTGCGCAGCGTTCGAGGGCGACGTGCTCATTGTGGAATCCGAGCATGACGACATCGTGCCGCACCCGGTTATTGCGAATTACACTGCCGCGTTCGGCAAGGCCCATTCCCTAACCTATCGTGTCATCGCGGGCGCGGACCATGGCATTTCGGACGAGCGCTGGCAGCAGGCCTACACCTCGCTCCTCGTCACCTGGGCGGCGGAGATGGTGCTGGGCGCTCGGGAGGGAGGTGCCGCTCCAGAGGTGCACACGCATTTGAAGCCGTCCCCACAGAGAGGGCCAGCGCGTCCGGCCTGAGCGTCTATCCCCGCCCCATTGCCCCTTTTCACAACAGATGCGGGCTCGCCGGCCGCTCCCCTTTTGCCACATCGGTGGCGGCAGTTCCTGACCCGAAGCAAACCTGAACGACAGGCGCCGCTTCCAGGCGATAGTCGCTAATGCGGCATGCCGTTGGTCGTCGGCTCGAGCACGTCGGCCAGCCACATGTCCTCAAACCGTGCCCCGGCCTCGCGCTGAACCTCGCGCACGCTCTGCATATCGGCCGCTTCGTACTCGCAGACCATGCGCCGCCGGTCCTGCGACCAGTAGCTGCGAAGCCACCGCACCTTGTAAAGATCCAGGCACGGTGCCATGCGGTCCTCAACCCCGCGCAGCTCAGCCTGGGTGAGTGGCGGGTCGAACCGCCTGACGACGATGATCTTGGCCATGTTCGGTGTCTCCCGGGAGTTACCTGTTGATGCCCTCGATGGCGCGAGCGGCGGAGAGGGCGGCACGGGCGCCCGCGCTCAGGTCGGGCAGCGTCGCGTCGATGTCGTCCAGGGCACGGTGGACGCCGCCCTCCGCCGAGCCGGCCCGTGCCAGCACGGCGCGCGCCAGCACGCACTCGCACCGCCGGTCGACGGAGTCCGCCGCCGCCAACGCGGCGCCTGCCCAGCGTTCCGCCGCCTCGCGGTGGCCGTGGCCAAGCGCCACCTCTGCACCAAGGATCAGAACCAGGGCGAGGTGGGCCTTGCTGTCGTGGACCCGCAGCGCGTCGGCCGCGGCGTCCAAGCGCGCGGGCGCCCCACGCTCTCCCTGTCCTAGCCAGGCCAGCGCATCCAGGGCTTCGGCGAACGCCAGTTCCGGCTCCCCACCGGCCTTGACCGCCACCTCGCGCAATTGGCGGACACGGGCCGCCGCCCCGGCGAAGGCGCGCCGTTCGAGATCGACGACGGTCAGCCATGCCAGGCACTTGTACTCTCGCCAACGGTCGCAGTTGCGGGCGACGAGGGCGGCTGCCCGCTCCAGATGCGCGGTCGCGGCCGCAAGGTCGCCATCCCAGCGGCGCATCAGGCCGAGCCCCCATTCCAGCTCTGCAATCGGCACCCCAAGCGGGCCGACCAGACGCTCCGCCTCGTTCAGCAAGTGCCGCGCGCGTTCCATGTCGACGGCCAACTCGGCGACACACCGGGCGGTGTTCGCCATCTGTGTCGCCGCCAGGACCGCGTCCGCCGCCTGCGCCGCCGCGGCGGCGGCCAGGCTCTCCTCCTGCGCCTCTGCCAAGCGCCCGGCGTCCTGCAGCACCACCGACAGAAGATAGTGCCCAACCGCGGCGTCGGATGGCTGTTTGGCCGCCTTGACGTCCGCCACCGCTTCGCGCAGTTGCTCGACCAGATGCGGCCATCGACGCAGCCGGTTGGTGGAGGACGCCAGCACCCGGATCCGCAACAGCCCCATGCACCACCGCCGGCCGGCGGTGGTGGGCGGCAACCGCTCGACATGCCCTAGCCCCTGCGCGGCAAACTGGAGCGCCTCGGCATTGGCGAAGACGCCCAGGCACTGCTCGCCGGCGTGCACACACGCCTCCGCCGCCAACGCGTCGTCACCGGCCGCCATGGCATGCCGCGCGACCGCGGTGGCGACGACCGTGTTGCCTTCGGCCAAGGGTGCCAGCGCCATCGCGATGCGCCGGTGCACCACGCAGCGGCGCGGCTCCGACAGCTGCCGGTAGGCCACGTCCCGGATGGAATCGTGGGCGAAGATGTAGCCCCGCTCATCCGTGACCCGCACCACGCCGCGCCGTTCCATGATGTCGAGGGCGGCCAGCAGCGCGCCCCCGTTGATCGCTGACACGCGTTCGAGCAGGGCGACGTCGAAGGCACACCCGAGCGCGGCCGCCCAGGGCAGCACCTCGGCTACCGCCGGCTCCAGACGGGCAAGCTGATCCTCCAGCAGATTGCGCAGGGTGACATGCCCCCGGCCCTCCGGCGCGTGTGCCAGGGTCAGGGCGAACAGCGGGTTGCCGTCGCTCGATGCGGCGACGGCGCCGGCATCGGCCGCCGGAGCGGCGGCGCGGACCAGCGCCTCCGTCTCCTCCGGCGCGAGCGGCCCCAGCGTTAGGCGGTCGGCAAGTCCCGCCCGCGCAAGGTCGCGGATGAGGCCGAGAGCGGCGGCGTTGTCATCGAGTTCGCCCCGGCGGGCCGCGACGACGACCAGAAGCCGCCGAACCGAGCGCACGACGTAGTGCAGCAAGGCGAGGCTCGCGTCGTCGGCCCACTGCGCGTCGTCGATGAAGACGGCAACGGGAGCGGTGTCGGACAGCCTCTGGACGAACCGCCGGGCCACCTCGAACAGGGTGGCGCGATTGCCGGCCGCAGCTGGGGCTCCGGTGAGCAGTGGTGCCAACTCGTCCCGATCGGTGGCGACCGGCAGCGTCCGCAGGGCGTCCGTCCACAGGCCGTAGGGCCGCAGCCGTTCGCTCTCGAAGGCCCGGCATCGCAGGACATGCCAGCCGCCGCCAAGTTCTCGGTGCACCTCGTCGAGAAGGCGGGTTTTGCCGATGCCGGGCACCCCGTCGATGAGAGCGACCGCCACCGCGCCGCCAGCCGCCGAGGTCATCCACGCCTGCAACCGCTGAAGCTCCATCGTCCGGCCCACGAGAACGGTTGGCGGCTCCGGGGGGGGGGCCCCCGCCCCGGGGGGGGGGGGGGGGGGGGGGGGGGGGGGTCCGGCAGGCCGCGACCGCGAGCAGGACGAT
>JAEYOB010000819.1 GCA_023412175.1 Pseudomonadota bacterium
CGAAGCCGGCGGCCGCGGTCGTGGCGGCCTTGGAAATGGCGGCGTCCAGCGCCTCCTGCGCCGCGGCCTCGCCGAAGCGCGCCACCATCTCCTCGTAGACCGGCTTCAGGATCTCCGCCTCGATGCGGCGGCGCTGAAGAATGCCCATGGGTTCGGTCATGCCGTCTTCCCCTCTCAATGCACGTGGCCGCCGAGGTAGGCCTCGGCGATTCGCGGGTCGTCGCGCAGCTGTTCGGCCGGGCCGGCCAGAACGATGCGGCCGTCCTCCATCACCGCAGCGGAGTCGGCGATGCGCAACGCCGCACGGGCGTTCTGTTCGACGATCAGGATCGACACACCCTCGCCGCGGATGCGCTGCACCAGATCGAAGATCAGCGCCACGATCTTCGGCGCCAGCCCCAGCGACGGCTCGTCCAGCAGCAGCAGCGTCGGCTTGCGCATCAGCGCGCGGGCGATGCAGAGCATCTGCTGCTCGCCGCCCGACAGCGAGCCGGCGTTCTGTTTCAGCCGCTCGCCCAGCACCGGGAACATGGACAGCACGTGATCCAGCTCGCTCAGGCCAAAGTCGCCGCCGCCCAGCACGAGATTCTCGCGGACGCTCATGTTGGAGAAGATCTGCCGCCCCTCCGGGGCCTGGAGCAGGCCCTTCTGGACGATGCGGTGCGCCGGCTGGTTGGTAATCGCCTCGCCCTGGAAGCGGATGCTTCCCTGCCGCGCCCGGTAGATGCCGGACACGGCGCGCATCAGCGTCGTCTTGCCAACGCCGTTGGAGCCGAGCACGGCGACGATGGAGCCCTGCGGCACGGCGAGGCTGACGCCGTGCAGGATCTCCTGCGGTCCCATGGCGACGTGCAGACCGTCGATCGCGAGCAGCGGTTCGGTCGTCATGCGTCCACCCCCAGGTAGGCTTCCAGCACCGCCGGATCCTTGCGGATCACTTCCGGCGTGCCGTCGGCGATCTTGCGGCCGGTGGCCAGCACCAGCACGCGCTGGCAGATGCCCATGACGAGGTTCATGTCGTGCTCGACCAGCATGATGGTGAGGCCCTGCCCATGCAGGCGCTTGATGAAGGCGGCCAGCTCGCGCGTCTCGGTGTCGTTGAGGCCGGCGGCCGGCTCGTCGAGGATCAGGAACCGCGGCTGCATGGCGAGCGCGCGGGCGATCTCCAGGTACTTGCGCCGGCCGTAGGGCAGATTGGCCGCCAGCTCATCGGCGGTGCCCGTCAGGCCTGCGGCTTCGAGGGCCTGCCACGTGCGTTCGCTGATCGCGTCGGCGCGCCTGCCCCCGCCGAACAGCGCCCCCCACGGCCCCTGCGGCAGCGCGCCGACCGCGCCGACCGACACGTTGTCGAAGACGGACATGTTCGGGAAGACGCGCAGGTTCTGGAAGGTGCGGCTGATGCCCAACCGCGCCACCTGGTTGGTGCGCAGCCCGTTGACGGTCTTGCCGGCGAACGTGACGGTGCCCGAGGACAGCGGCGTGAAGCCGGAGATCAGGTTGAACAGCGTCGTCTTGCCGGCGCCGTTCGGGCCGATCAGGCCGACCAGTTCACCCTCGTCCACGTGTGCGGTCACGTCGTTGACGGCGACCACGCCGCCGAAGCGGCGGGTGGCGTTCTTGATGTCGAGCAGGTGCGTCATCGCCAGCCGATCCCGATGCCGTTGTCGGTGCGCCGCCACGCCGCGCCCAGTTGCTGGCGCACGAGCTTCAGCGCCGAGACCTCGCCCAGCAGGCCCTTGGGCAGGAAGAGGATGGACAGGAACATCACCATGCCGACCATGATGTTGCGGAAGTCGCCCATGCCGCGCAGCCCCTCGGGCAGCAGGATCAGCAGGAGCGCGCCGATGATGGCGCCGGGCAGGCTGCCGAGGCCGCCCACCACCACCATCGCCAGGATGAGGATGGATTCGGAGAACTTGAAGTCGCCCGGCGAGTTGTAGCCGGTCATGTGCGCCCACAGCGAACCCGCCACGCCGGCGAAGAAGGCGGAGAGCGTGAACACCTCCATCTTCAGGCGCACGGTGCTGACGCCCATGGCGTCGGCGCACTGGTCGTCCTCGCGGATCGAGCGCAGCGCGTTCCCGTAGTAGGAGTGGCTGAGCCGCGAGATGGCGATCACGCACAGCGCCACCACCACGGCCACCGTGTAGTAGGTGGAGAGGCGGCCGGACAGGCTCACCCCGAACAGCTCCAGCCCCTTGGTGACGATGATGCCGTTGGGACCCTTGGTGAACTCGACCCAGTTGAGCATCACCAGATACAGCATCTGCCCGATGGCGAGCGTCGCCACCGCGAAGTAGATGCTGACCAGCCGCATGGTCGGCAGCGCCACCAGGAAGGCGACCAGCGCCGCCACCAGCCCGGACAGCGGCAGCGTCCAGGTGAAGCCGAGGCCGAGCTTGGTGGTCAGCAGCGCCGCGGTGTAGGCGCCCACCCCGTAGAACGCCGCATGGCCCAGGTGCAGCAGGCCGGCGACGCCGGTGACCAGATGCATGGAGGCCGACAGCAGCACGAAGATCAGCGCCAGATTGGCGATCTGGTAGAAATAGCCGCGGTCGAACCCCGCCAGCACCGCCGGCAGCGCCGCGAAGACGAGCAGCCCGATCAGCGCGGGGACGAGCCACCCCGGACGGGACTTAGACGCGTTCACGGCCGGCTCCGAACAGTCCGTTGGGGAAGAAGATCAGCGTCAGGATCAGGAAGCCGTAGGCCACCATGTCCGACCAGCCGGAGGAGACGAAGG
>JAEYOB010000840.1 GCA_023412175.1 Pseudomonadota bacterium
ACGAAGGTCTCGTAGGTGCCCTGCACGATGCCCTGCGAGCCGATGTAGATCCACGAGCCGGCCGTCATCTGGCCGTACATCATCAGACCCTTGGCGTCGAGTTCGCGGAAATGCTCCCAGGTCGCCCAGGCCGGCACCAGATTGGAGTTGGCGATCAGCACCCGCGGCGCGTCGGCGTGGGTGCGGAAAATCCCCACCGGCTTGCCGGACTGCACCAGCAGCGTCTCGTCGTCCTCCAGGGTCTTCAGCACATCGACGATGGCGTCGAAGCAGGCCCAGTTGCGCGCAGCGCGGCCGATGCCGCCATAGACCACCAGCTCGTCCGGATTCTCCGCCACCTCGGGATCGAGGTTGTTCATCAGCATGCGCAGCGGCGCCTCGGTCAGCCACGACCTGGCGGTGAGCTGGGGCCCGCGCGGCGCCCGGATGACGCGGCGGTTGGCGGCGTCGGTCATGGTGGTGTCTCCCCGGAGTTTCTCGTCGTTGTGTGCATCAGGTGAGGGCTGGCTCGCCGCCCAGCAAGGTGGTCAGGGCCGCCCACGGTGTGCCGCGGGTTCGGTTGAAGAGTTTGTGGTCGAGAGTGACGAAAGGCGCCTGCAACGCCTCGGACAAGGCAAGATAGAAGCAGTCGTAGGCCGGGTGTTTGAGCGCACGGGCGATCGCGAAGGCGCGAGGTGCCAACGCAACGGTGGAGGTGGTTTCAACGGCGTCAGGAAGGTCCCGCAACGCCTGCTCAGCTTGTTCGGGCGAGACGGCGCCGGTTCGGGCAATCTTCCAAAGTGCGTTCGCCACCTCCGGTACGATGAGGTCCGGCGCAAGGCGACGGCCAGTCGTCAGAAGAGCCCGCGCACGCTCCGCAAACGGCTCATCGACGAACCAGAGCGTGGCGACACTGGCATCGACGATGTTCACCGGTCGCGATCCTCGCGAATAAGCTGCGTAATGTCGATGCCGACAAGCGGCGGCGACATGGACGCAATTTCCCTGGCCCTGCGCAGGACCTCCTCACGGCTTGGCCGAGGCCGTTTGTTCCGCTCCTCGATCTCCGACAGGATCCTTTCGCGCAAAGCGCGCCGCTCGCGCTCCTCGGCGTTTTCCGCGCCGACCCGCTCGACGATCATCTGCCGCACCTCGTCCTCGACGCTGCGGCCGTTGCTCACCGCCTGGGCGCGCAACCTGTCCAGGATGTCCTCTTCGACCCTCAGCGTGATCTCGCCCATCGCCCACCTCCTGTCGGGGCACCTCCTGCCGGCGAAGGATACCGCACTTTTACCCGCCCCGCACCACCCGGCCCGCCCGCACCACCATGGCGCAGGGGTTGAGCCCGAGCCAGTAGCAGAGTTCGGCCGGACGCTCGACGTCCCAGACGGCGAAGTCGGCGGCCTTGCCGGGCTCCAGCGTGCCGTGCGTTGCCTGCATGCCCAGCGCCCGCGCCGCGTTGCGGGTGACGCCGGCCAGCGCCTCGGCGGGGGTGAGGCGGAACAGCGTGCAGGCCATGTTCAGCATCAGCAGCAGCGACACCGCCGGCGAGGTGCCGGGGTTGCAGTCGGTCGCCACCGCCATCGGCACGCCGTGCCGGCGGAACAGCTCGACCGGCGGCAGCTTCGTCTCGCGCAGCAGGTAGAAGGCGCCGGGCAGCAGCACCGCCACCGTGCCGGCCGCCGCCATGGCGCGAACACCCTCCTCCGCGGTGTGCTCCAGGTGGTCGGCCGACAGCGCCCCGCAGCGCGCCGCCAGAGCCGCCCCGCCGAGGTCGGAGAGCTGGTCGGCGTGCAGCTTCACCGGCAGGCCGAGGCGCCTGGCCGCGTCGAACACCCGCGCGGTCTGCTCGGGGCTGAAGGCAATCCGCTCGCAGAAGGCGTCCACCGCGTCCACCAGCCCCTCGGCGGCGAGGGCCGGCAGGATCTCGCCGCAGACGAGGTCGATGTAGGCATCCGGCCGCCCGGCGAACTCCGGCGGCAGGGCGTGCGCGGCAAGGCACGTGGTGCGGACGGTGACGGGATGGCGCTCGCCCAGCAGCCGCGCCGCCCGCAGCATCGCCCGCTCCGAGTCAAGGTCGAGGCCGTAGCCGGATTTCACCTCCACCACGGTGACGCCCTCGGCCAGCAGGCGCTCCAGCCGCGGCGCGGCGCTTGCCGCCAGCGCCTCGGCATCGGCGGCGCGGGTCGCCTTGACGGTGGAGACGATGCCGCCGCCGGCCCTGGCGATCTCCTCGTAGGACGCGCCCTCCAGCCGCATCTCGAACTCGGCGGCGCGGTTGCCGCCGAAGACGAGGTGGGTGTGGCAGTCCACCAGCCCCGGCGTCAGCCAGCGCCCGCCCAGGTCGTGCTCCGCCGCGGCGCGGCCGGGAGGAAGCTCGGCGCGCGGGCCGATCCAGGCGATGCGGCCGTCCTTAACGGCGACGGCGGCGTCGCGCACCGTGCCGGCCGGACCCCCGACGGTCCCCCCGACTCTCCCCATGGTGGCGGCGTGTCCGTTGATCCACAGGCTGTCCCAGTCCATCGCATCCCCTCCGCTCGGCTTCCCAGAAGGATGGCGCGGAAGCGGCGCCATTGCCAGCCGGCGCGAAGCCCGGCATGGTGCGCATCATGCCATCCCACACCGTCATCCTCTGCGCCGACGACTACGGGCTGTCGCCCGGCGTCGGCAGCGCCATCCGCGACCTGATCGAGCGGGGGCGGCTCACCGCCACCTCCTGCATGACGGTCTGCCGCTTCTGGCCGGAGGAGGCACAGGCGCTGAAGCCGCTCGCCGACCGGGCGGACGTCGGGCTGCACCTGACGCTGACAGATCAGGCTCCGCTGGGCGCCATGCCGAAGCTGGCGCCAGAGGGCAGCTTGCCGCCGCTCGGCGTGCTGATGCGCAAGGCCTACGCCGGGGGGCTGGACGCGCGCGAGATCGGCGCCGAGGTGGACCGGCAGGTCGCCGCCTTCACCGAAGCGTTCGGCGCGCCGCCCGCCTACATCGACGGGCACCAGCACATCCACCAGCTCCCCGTGGTGCGCGAGGCGGTGCTGGCG
>JAEYOB010000683.1 GCA_023412175.1 Pseudomonadota bacterium
GCCTTGCAGTAGAGATAAAGCGCGCGACGGCCGTCGCGCGACACGCCCTTCGCCTCCTCGTAGTGCGCGGCCAGTTCGAACTGCGCCCGTGCGCTGCCCTTGGCGGCCAGCGCTTCCAGCGCCCGGATGGTGCGGTCGATCATCGCGGCTTCCGCGGGAACGGAAAGCGCTATGGCCGCTCCGGCGAGCAGCAATCCAAACACGGTAGGTTTCATGAGGTCTGACCTGCTGGTTGGGCCGGCCAGGGCTCGATCGGAGGTCGATCCGATCTGGACCGCGGCGCCGGTTCCGGGCGCGTGGGCGCCAGGAGCCCGGCCGGCCTGCGAGGCCGATAAGAGCCCGAAGCGGGGTGCGGCCCGATTCAGGTTCCGATGCCGGTGTCGGTCGGGGCACCCCGAGCGGACGATGGGTGTATGAAAACAGGCGCCTAGCTTAGTCCCTATGTCCGGATGGTTCGGGCATCGGACCTTCTGTACTGTCTCCTTCAGGCGGGTTTGCAGCGACGAAAGAAAAAAAAGACCGACCAAAGGACGGCAGCGCGACAGAAACAGCGGCACGGAACCGCTGACGGCTGCGGCAGGGAGGGTCAGGCAACGCGCACGGACATGGGTCTCTCGCTTCGTCATCCCGCACTCTCCTGCACGGACCGGATGAGCCCGCTCATCCGGTCCTTTCCTTTTTGGCGGTTCCAGGTGCGGCCGAAGGCACGCGCAGGCGAGTACGCAGGCTCCCAGTAAATGTTCCGGATACACCCCCAAAAGGGGGTAGAGGTAATCGGCAATCTCACAAAATTGGACCTTTACCTAGCCTTTTTCCCAACTGGCGGGGGTCCGCCGCGGTCATTACGTACTGACGGGACAGAGATTGTCTTGGGAGCATCTGGCGATACCTCAGGTGTAGTGCACCGAAGACGCCAGAATGATTGCTGCTTTCGTCCGTAAAGGACGGCAGGACCGTAGACCGGGAGGCACCGTCTTAACGATGGCGAACACTGTAGCGCGCACCGTGCGCTCGTCGGCCCTCGACCCCGTGCCAGCCGTGGCGACGACGTTGGGAGGCGAGGAGGGCACCGTCGATCCGACTGTCGTCCCGTCGGCCGCGGCTCCGCTGGACGAGGATGTTCTTGCCGGCGGGAATGGGCCCGAGGACGCGTCCGGAGACGCCCCGCCAGCGCCCTCTGGGCCGCCGGATCCGGCAGTGATTGCGCAGATCGAGGCCGAGATTCCGCGCCTGCGCCGCTTCGCCCGCGCCATGGTGCGCGATGCGACGCTGGCCGACGACCTCGTGCAGGAATGTCTGGAGCGGGCGCTGAGCCGTCTGCACCTGTGGCGGCCGGGAAGCAACCTGCGCGCC
This sequence comes from Pseudomonadota bacterium, assembly GCA_023412175.1. GTDB lineage: Bacteria > Pseudomonadota > Alphaproteobacteria > Azospirillales > Azospirillaceae > Azospirillum. The sequence goes on from JAEYOB010000683.1 coordinate 1,354, forward strand.
TGGCTCTTCACCATTCTGCGCAATCTGCACATCAACGGCATCCGCCGCCGTCAGGCGGTGGTGGATATCGATGGGGAAGGCCAGGCGGCCATCGGCGCCGCCAGCGGCGCGCAGATCGTGCGGCTGGAACTGCGCGACCTGCGCCGGGCGCTCGGGATGCTGCCCAACGAGCAGCGCGAGGTGGTGCTGCTGATCGGGCTGGAGGGGATCTCCTACGGCGAGGCGGCGGATATTCTGGGGATCTCCATCGGCACCGTGAAATCCCGTCTCTCCCGCGGCCGCCGCGCCTTGCGCCTTCTCATGGAAGGGCGCACGCCCGACGACGAGGAGGATTGAGCCGGGGAGGGCGGGAAACGCCGTTCCCGCGCCATTCGCAGGCAAAACAAAAGGCAACGCCCCTGGGGGCGTTGCCGAGTTGCGAGGCTAACATCGAGAGGCTTTGGGGTACTCACACGCGCGCCCGGCCGAGGCCGGGCGCGGACGCCCGTTGCGGGGGACCGGCCGCCCGCCGTGGGCAGCCGGCTTGGGACTAGCGGCGCCTGACCAGACCCAAAATCAAGCTCGCAGCGAACAGCACGATGAACAGGAAGAACAGTATCTGCGCGATGCCCGACGAGGCCGACGCGACACCGCCGAACCCTAAAGCGCCGGCCACCAGAGCGATGACGAAGAACACCAGAGCCCAATACAGCATCTCGTCCTCCTTGCGCCGCACTCGCCGCGCCGGGCAACTCCCGTAAGCGGCTGTGCAGTCAATAACAAAAACGGCGGCCTAAGGTTCCCGTGCGGTGGACGTCACGCGCCGCAGACGCCCGCCGGGGTTGCTGCGCCACTTCCGCGACGCGGCTTTCGGCTTACCGACGCCGCGTTCGCAACGCAGCGGCCGCCCTTCTGTTTACGGCGCAAGGCCGCACCGCTCCCGGTTCGGCCGGACCCAGATGCCCTGGCCATATGCCCAGACCCATATGCATGGGGGGAGGAGGAGAAAAACGATGAAACGCACGCTTTTGCTTGCTGCGGCCACCGCGGCGCTGATGGTGGCGCCGGCTCAGGCGCAGATGACCGACACCGATGCCGGCAAGTCCTGGAGCACGCCGCACCGGAGCACCGGCTCGGGCCTGCCCACCGAGAGCCCGCAGGTGGAGAGCCTGGAACGCGACACCAACCGCGTCTACAGCGGCAGTTCCAGCAGCACCCGCAGCACCACCACCACGACCGGCACGGTGGGCGGCGGCACGGTGATGGACAACACGTCCAGCTCCCAGGGCGGCCGCGTGACGACGCAGAGCGGCCAGCCGGGCACCGCGATCCAGCGCTCGACCACCGACACCTACGGCAGCGGCAGCACCGGCTATACGTCGTCCACCGTCGGCAGCGGCTCGGTGATGAGCCGTGACGACATCACAGCGCGGCGCGGCCGCGGCCAGAACGACCTGGAACTGTCGCAGACCACGCTGCTCAACGAGTTCAGCGCCCAGGGCTACACCGCCGTACGCGACTTCCGGAAGAACGGCCAGAACTACGTGGCCAACGTCCAGGACCAGCAGGGTCAGTGGATGACCGTCGAACTCGACCCGCGCACCCGCGCGATCACGCCGGTCCGCTAAGGGCGGCTTCCGCATGATCGTGAGGCTGCTCTAATCGAGCAGGTGGGACCAGGTGCCGGCCAGCCGGCCGAAGCCGGCCGGCACCAGCGTCTCGTACAGCGGCAGCGGAGTCCGCAGCCGCTGGCCGGCGTCGCGGCCCAGCGTGCGCGTCGCCACTTCTAACGCGCCGCCGTCCGGCAGCCAGCCTCCCGCGCCCAGCGGGACCACCAGCGCGATTCCCTGATCCAGCCGGCCGCCGATCCGGCTCTGTCCGCCGTCCGGCCCCTCCGTCCAGGTGAGGTGGGCGGCCAGCCGCACGCCATTGTCGAAGCGGTGAGCCAGTTCCAGCGTGCCGCCCCAGTCACCGCCCAGGTACCGGCCCAGCCGCAGCACCGCCGTCCGCGCGGCACCGGGCGATTCCAGATAGAGGCTGGCGTGCCCGGTGGTCCGGCCGCTGCGCGCGTCGACGCGCAACGCGTCCCATGCCGGGCGTTTCCACACGTGGTTGAGGTCGAGGCCGGCCGCCCAGCGCGCGGTGAGCGGGTGGTGCAGCAGTTCAGCGCCGAATCCGCCGAACATCTCCTCGAAATGCCCGGCCGACAGCCGCGCGTGCCAGCCCGGCACCGGAGTGCCGAGCCAGGAGGCGTTCAGATGCTCGATGGCGGCCGCGCGCTGGGTGTAGAGCGGCAGGTCGCTGCGCACCGGCTCCAGCGCCGGCAGGGCCTGGGTGTCGAGCGCGGCGAGGTTGCTCGACAGGTTGATCCGCAGCCCCGCGCCCAGCACGACGCCGCGCAGGGGCGTGTAGGACAGCGCGATATCGGTGTAGGTGCGGTTCAGATAGGGCATGCCCTGCTCGAACAGGGTCTGCTCCAGCGTCGGGCGCACCGTGAGGTTCCAGCGCGCCTGTCCGGGCGGGGCTGGGCCGGCTGCCGATGCCGGTTCGAAGCGGGCGGTGCGCAGGATCTCCTCGGCGCTGCCGCGGCGGCGCAGCGCGCGCTCCAGTTCGCGGCGCTGGAGCGTCACCGCCACGCCGTCCAGGCC
>JAEYOB010000019.1 GCA_023412175.1 Pseudomonadota bacterium
GCGCTGGCGCGGGCGGTGCGGGCGGCGAGGTCCTAAAGCGCCGCCTGAACGCTCTGCACGAACTTCGGCAGGCCCACCTGGCGGGTGCGCTTCAGGCGCTCGGCGCGCAGGATGGCCTGGACCGAGATCACGCTCTCTTCGAGATCGTTGTTCACGATCACATAGTCGTACTCGGCCCAGTGGCTGATCTCGTCCGACGCCTTGGCCATGCGCTGGGCGATGACCTCGGCCGAATCCTGGGCGCGGCTGTGCAGGCGGCGTTCAAGCTCCCCGCCGGACGGCGGCAGGATGAAGACGCTGACCAGATCGGTGCGGGCGTTCTCGGCGAGCTGCTGCGTGCCCTGCCAGTCGATGTCGAACAGCACGTCGCGCCCGGCGGCCAGCGCCTGCTCGACCGTGTTCCGCGGGGTGCCGTAGCAGTTGCTGAAGACGCGGGCGTGCTCCAGCAGTTCGCCGGCCTCGGCCATGCGCTCGAACTCGGGCATGTCCACGAAATAGTAATCGGTGCCGGGCACCTCGCCGGGGCGCATCGGGCGCGTGGTCACCGACACGGACATGGTGATGCCGGCGTCGCGGTCGAGAAGACGGCGCGAGATCGTCGTCTTGCCGGCGCCCGACGGTGAGGAGAGCACGAGCATGAGGCCCCGGCGGCGGATGTCCTTCGGGCTCGGATGTTCGGAAGGCGGGAGCATGCTGATCACTCGATGTTCTGCACCTGCTCGCGCAGCTGCTCGATGGAAGCCTTGAGCGCGAGGCCGATGCGGGTCAGCTCCACGTCCGAGGACTTGGAGCACAGCGTGTTGGCTTCCCGGTTGAATTCCTGACACAGGAAGTCGAAGCGGCGGCCGATGGCGCCCCCCTCGGCCAGCAGGTCGCGCGCTGCCTGGACGTGGGCGCGCAGCCGGTCCATCTCTTCGCGCACGTCGCCCTTGGCGATGATCAGCGCCGCCTCCTGGGCCAGCCGGTCCTCGGACAGCGCCGGCACCGCGTCGAGCAGCGCGGCCACCTGGCTGCGGAGCTTCTCCTTCAGCACGTCCGGCTGCACCGAGGAGCAGGCGGCGGCGGCGGCGGTCAGGCGGGCGATCTCGTCGAGGTGGCCGTTCAGCACCGTCACCAGACGCGCGCCCTCCGACGCGCGGGCGGCCGCCAGACGCTCGACCACGGTGCCGACGTCCTTCTTCAGCGCCACGTCCAGGCGCTCGCGCGCCTCGGTCTCGTCCTCCTCGACCGGCTCGATGATGCCGCGCACGGTGAGCAGCGCGTCGAGGCGCGGCGGGGCGGCGCCCTGGCCCTCGATCTCGCGCGACAGCTCCAGCACCTGGGCGAGCAGCTCGCGGTTGATGCGGAGTTGCGAGACGGTGGAGGTGCGCGTCACGCTCAGCGTCAGGTTGACGGTGCCGCGCGCCAGCTTCTTGGGGATCTCGGCGCGGGCCTGCGCTTCCAGCTGGTCGAAGCCGGCCGGCATGCGGCAGCGCAGGTCGAGGTTGCGGCCGTTGACGCTCTTGGCCTCCAGCGTCCAGGCGTAGCCGTCGGCATGGCCATCCACGCGGGCGAAACCGGTCATGCTGGCAACGGGGCGGTGGGCGGTCACAGGGGCCTCGGATACTATTTGTGGGCTTTGGGGGAACAACTTATAGCTTGCGTCATGCGGGCCAACAAGCGGCGAGGCGACATGCAGACTTCCTTCTCGGGGCCGCGGTCGGTGGTGATCACCGGAGCGTCCAGCGGCATCGGCGAGGCGCTGGCGCTGGCCTATGCGGAGCCCGGCGTGGCGCTGGGCCTGACCGGGCGGGACGCCGCGCGGCTCGAGTCGGTGGCCGCGCGCTGCCGCGCGAAGGGCGCGCTGGTGGAGACCGGCCTCGTGGACGCCGCCCACCGCGCCGCCATGGCCGCATGGCTTGCCGACTTCGACGCGGCGCATCCGGTGGATCTGGTGGTCGCCAACGCCGGGATCTCCGCCGGCACCGGCCTGGACGGCGAAACGGAGGAGCAGGCGCGGCGGATCTTCGCCGTGAACCTCGACGGCGTGCTCAACACCATTTATCCGGCCATCGATGCCATGCGGCGGCGTGGGAAAGGGCAGGTCGCGCTGGTGGCGTCGCTGGCGGGCTTCCGCGGCCTTCCCGGCGCGCCGGCCTACTGTGCCAGCAAGGCGGCGGTGCGGGTGCTGGGGGAGTCGCTGCGCGGCGAGCTGGCGGGGCAGGGGATCGACGTCTCGGTGATTTGCCCCGGCTTCGTCCGCAGCCGCATGACGGCGCGCAACCCGTTCCCCATGCCATTCCTGATGGATGCCGATCCGGCGGCGGCGCTGATCAAGCGGCGTCTGGCGCGCAACATCGGCCGGATTTCCTTCCCGTGGCCAATGGTGGCCGCCGTGTGGTTGCTGGCGGCTCTGCCGGCGGGCTGGGTGGACCGCGTGGCGGCCCGCATGCCGCGCAAGCCCGCCGCGGCCGGCTCCTCCTGACGGTCCGCGGAGATACCCCGACGCGAGCGAGACCGGCCGGCCCGTACCCGCTATGCTGTCTGTCTCGCGATGCTGGATCAGCCGGGAGGAATCGATGGCCGCGGAGGTTTCTGAGGTGCTGGCCGGGTCGTCACGCCGTGGGCTCACCGGTTGGCTGGTATGCCT
>JAEYOB010000053.1 GCA_023412175.1 Pseudomonadota bacterium
CCTCGGCGGCGGTCAGCGTGGCCAAGGCCTCGTCGGCGGTTGCCGTGGCCTCCGCGACGATGCCAAAGGCAGCGAGCTGCCGCACCAGCACCTCGCGGTTTACCGCCATGTCGTCGACCACCATGACGCGCCGCCCTGACCAGCGCAGCGCCGGATCGGCCGGGACGGACGCCGTGCGTTCCAGCGGCACCGTGAACCAGAAGACGCTGCCGCGGCCGGGAGTGGTGTCGACGCCGATGGCGCCGCCCATAAGCTCGGCCAGCCGTTTGCAAATGGCCAGCCCCAGCCCCGTGCCGCCGTGGCGCCGCGCCGGGGTCGAATCCACCTGCGAGAACATGGAGAACAGGCGCGCCTGGTTGGCTTCGGCGATACCGATGCCGGTGTCGCGCACCTCGAAGCGGACCTGCACGCGGTTGTCCTCGGTTGCCGCCTCGAACAGCAGGATGGAGACGCTGCCGCTGTCGGTGAACTTGATCGCATTGCCGGCGAGGTTGAGGAGGATCTGCCGCAGCCGGGCCGAGTCGCCGCGGAGCCTGCCGCGCAAGGGGGGGGGCACGAAGCTTACCAGTTCCACGCCCTTGGCGACGGTTCGGGGGGCGAGGATCTCCACCACGCTCTCGACCAGCGGCACCAGTTCGAACTCGCCCATCTCCAGCGTCAGCTTGCCGGCGTCGATCTTCGAGAAGTCGAGGATGTCGTTGATGATGGTCAGCAGGGATTCGGCCGAATCGCGGATCGTCCCGGCATAGGAGCGCTGTTCTTCGTCGAGCTTGGTGTCGAGCAGCAGGCCGGCCATGCCGATCACGCCGTTCATTGGCGTGCGGATCTCATGGCTCATGGTCGCCAGGAATTCCATCTTGATGCGCTGGCCGGCTTCCGCCTTGTCCTTCGCCTCGCGTAGATCGGCTTCGGCATGCTTGCGTTCGGACAGGTCGCGCAGTATGGCGGAGAACAGCGGGCCGTCCTGGGTGCGCACCTCGGCAATGGAGATGTCGAGCGGGAACGCTTCGCCCGAGCGGCGAACGGCCGTCACCTCGCGGCTCATACCGGCCGGTGGGCGCGATTCCGGGCCGGCCATCTCCTGCATCCGGCGGGCGTGCGCCTCCCGCTCTTCGGGGGCCAGAAGGTCGGCGAGGTTGCGGCCGACCAAATCGCCGGGCGGGAAGCTGAAGATGCGGTGGGCGGCGCTGTTGGCGGTTTCGATCCGGCCGTCGGCTCGGGTGGTCAGAATGCCTTCGACCGCGGTCTCCAGGATCGCCTTGAGGCGCGCATTGCTCTCCTCCAGCGCCACGCCCTGCCGGCGCAGCAGGCCGAGACTGCGCATGAGCATCAGGAAGATCAGCACAATCAGCAGGATGAAGGCACCGGCGATCAGCGCGTTGTCCTGGACGCTGGCGCGCCACGCCCCCAGTTCCTCCTCCTCGTCGTGACTGACCACCAGGACCAGCGGCCAGACGGGGATGGCGCGGTAGGCGACGATCCGGCGGCGCCCGTCCGTCGTCTCGGTGAACACGCCGTGCTCGGCATGGCGCAGGTGGTTGTGAAAGGGTTCCGCCGCGGCGTTGGAGCGGCCCACCGTCCCAGGAACTGCCGGCAGTCCAGCGAGGCGTACGCCGTCGAAGCGGTACAGCGTCACCGAGCCGTGCCTGCCGATCTTCACGGTCGCGAAGATGCTCTGTATGTACTCGGGGTTGACGGCGGCCACCACGACGCCCAGCAGCTTGCCCTGCGCTCCCCGCACCGGCAGGCTCATGGGCAGCAGCCAATGGCCGGAACGCTCGTCGTGCGGCGGCACCAGCGTGCGTCCCTGGATCGGCAGGCCGACGAACAGATCCTTCTCGTTGCCGCTCAAGGGGGCGCTGACGAAGTCGTGCTCGCCCAGCGACGCGTGGGGCGTGCGTGCGTCCTCGGTGGTGGCGACCACATGGCCGGCGCTGTCCAGCAGCGTCAGCGAGCGCAAGTGGGGCGAACGGCGCACCCGTTCCTGCAACAGCGCCGCCGTCTCGGTGCGGGCCTCGTCGGTTTCGGGGAGTCCGGTGGCTCCCACGGCGTCGGCAACGGAGGCAAGGGTGACGTCCACCGCCTGCACGGTGCGTGTGGTGCTGGCCTCCAGGGCGCTGGTGAGGTTGGCAAGGGTTCCCGATGCCTGTTCCAGCGTCAGCGCGCGGCCCGTATGGAGTTGATAGCCGAGGTCGAACAGGATTGCGGCAACGGAGACCAACGCAAAGGCCAGCAATCCGCCCCGGTTCAGGAAGAGGCCACGCTTGGCCATATGTGCAAAACTCCCGGTGCGGAAGGGCGAATCCGATTCATCCGGAAAACGTCCGCGGTTCCGACGTGGATGTTATGCATATATCGCTCGTTATGCAAGCCAGGGGTGTGGGTTCCGGGTGTGGCGATTAAAGGTAAGATGTCTTAGTATTTGCTATGGATCATTTGGGCGCGTGGTGATGCGGAGTAATGCGGTCGTGTTGGCGATGTTCCTGACGGCAGGTGTCGCTGTCGGGACCTGCATGGCCGGGACGCGGCTTGACCGCGTCCGGAATGGCGGCACGCTGCGGGTCTGCATGTGGCCCGACTATTATGCGATCACCTACCGCAACCCGCGCACGGGAGAACTCCAGGGGGTGGACATCGATCTCGCGCGTGCCTTCGCGCACGATCTCGGCGCCCGGGTGGAGTTCGTGGCATCCAGCTTCGAGCGGTTCAGCGACGATCTGCTGGCCGATCATTGCGACGTCGGTATGTCCGCCATCGGCATCACGCCGGAACGGGCCAAGCGCGTCGCCTTCACCGATCCCTACCTGCGCAGCGGCATCTATGCCGTAACCACGCGCACCCACCCACGGGTGCGGGGCTGGCAGGATATCGACCGCGACGGGGTCGTGGTGGCCGTGCAGAAGGGCTCCTTCATAGAGACCTTCGCCCGAACCACGCTCAAGGCGGCGGCGGTCGTCGCCGTCAGCCGCCCGCGGGGACGCGAGGACGAGGTGCAGTCCGGCCGTGCCGACGCCTTCCTCACCGACTTTCCCTACGGGCAGCGGATGCTGGCCTTCCACGCGTGGGCGCGGCTGATCGAGCCGGAGGCCCCGGTGCAGGCGACGCCCTACGCCTATGCCGTAGCGCCGGGCGATCCTGCATGGCTGGAACGGGTCAACGCGTTTGTGGCAGCGGTGAAGGCGGACAGGCGGCTTGCCACCTTCGCCGCCCGCCATGGTCTGACGCCCATCCTCGCCGATTGAGGAACGGCTCCGCCCGGCGAACGGTTTTCCGCTTGGAGGGCATCATGCAAGGCGAGATTTACCTCGACCGCCGGGAGGCTGGACGATGCTTGGCCATTTTGCTGGAGCCATGGCGGACCGCACGGTCGCTGGTGTTCGGGATGACGCGCGGCGGCGTCGCGGTGGCTGCGGAGGTGGCGCAGGCGCTCGGCTGCCCGTTGGAGCCCCTGTTCGTCCGCAAGATCGGCGTTCCCGGCCATGGGGAACTGGCTGCCGGAGCCGTGGTCGACGTCCCCACGCCGCAAACGGTGCGCAACGAGGATATCTGCGCCGCGTTCCGCATACCAGATGCCTATGTCCGCGACGAGGCGGCACGCCAGCTGGCGGAGATCGCACGCCGCCGTCGCGCCTATGTGGGCGAGCGCCCTCCCGTTCCCGTGAACGGCCGGACCGCCATCGTGGTGGACGACGGCGTCGCCACCGGCGCCAGCGTGCGCGCGGCGCTGCTGGCGGTGCGCCGCTCCGGCC
>JAEYOB010000143.1 GCA_023412175.1 Pseudomonadota bacterium
ATACCGATGCCATCGCATGGGATGAACGCTACGCCATCGGCGAACCGGACATCGATGGCCAGCACCGACGCCTCTTCGCCATCTACAACGAGATCGCCGCCGTGCTCGCCTCGGGTTCGTCCGACGCGCACCGCTGCCACATCATCCTGACCGAGCTGGCCGATTACGCGCGCTATCATTTCCTCACCGAGGAGGCGCTGATGCGCGCCCGCCATTTCCCTCGGCTGGCCGAGCACGCGCGCGAGCATCGGGAATTCTGTGGCGTCCTGCAGATCCTGGCCGATCGGGTGCGCCAGGAGGGCGACGTGATCCATGACGTCGCGCGCTTCGTCCGGCAGTGGATCCTCAACCACGTCATCCTTTCCGACGGGCTGCTCCGCCAGTACCTGCGCGGCTGACGCCAATCGTTGTCTGCCGCCCCAGGGGGTGTATAAGGAGGGCCGAAATCGCCCCCTCCCCTTTGCGCGCCGCATCACTCACCGGGGCGCGCCGGCAGCACGGCCGGAGGCGGAGCAGGAGGCGGACACCGCGGACGGATCAAACCGGAAGGAACGCCTTTCATGCCCGATGACAGCAGCCTGGCCCGGGGCTACTCGACTCTCTTCCCGCTCGGCAAGGACGAGACCGCCTACCGCAAGCTCACCTCCGACCACGTCTCCGTCGTCGAGTTCGACGGCGAGCAGGTTGTCAAGGTCGAGCCGGAGGGCCTGCGCCTGCTGGCCGAGGCGGCGTTCATCGACATCAACCACCTGCTGCGCCCCGGCCACCTCCGGCAGCTGAGCAACATCCTGGAAGACGGGGAAGCGTCGGCGAACGACAAGTTCGTGGCGCTCGACCTGCTGAAGAACGCCAACATCGCCTCTGCCGGCACGCTGCCGATGTGCCAGGACACCGGCACCGCCATCGTCATGGGCAAGAAGGGCCGCCGCGTCTGGACGCGGGGCGCCGATGAGGAGGCGCTGTCCGCCGGCGCCCGCGACGCCTACCTGAAGCGCAACCTGCGCTACAGCCAGCTGGCGCCGCTGTCGATGTACGAGGAGAAGAACACCCGCAACAACCTCCCCGGCCAGATCGAGATCTATGCGGAGGGCGAGGACGCCTACAAGTTCCTGTTCATGGCGAAGGGCGGCGGTTCGGCCAACAAGACCTTCCTGCACCAGGCCACCCCGTCGGTGCTGGCGCCGGACCGGCTGCTGAAGTTCATCGAGGAGAAGATCCGCTACCTCGGCACCTCGGCCTGCCCGCCCTACCACCTCGCCGTGGTGATCGGCGGCCTGAGTGCCGAGCAGAACCTGAAGACCGTCAAGCTGGCCTCCGCCCGCTACTACGACGGCCTGCCGACGCAGGGCTCGGAGAGCGGCCACGCCTACCGCGACCTGGAGATGGAGGTCGCCATCCACAAGCTGACGCAGGGCATGGGCATCGGCGCGCAGTTCGGCGGCAAGTACTTCTGCCACGACGTGCGCGTCATCCGCCTGCCGCGCCACGGCGCCTCGCTGCCGATCGGCATCGGCGTGTCCTGCTCGGCCGACCGTCAGGCGCTGGGCAAGATCACCAAGGACGGCATCTTCCTGGAGGCGCTGGAGACCGATCCCGCCAAGTACCTGCCGGAGGTCGAGGACAGCCAGCTTTCCGGCGAGGTGGTGAAGATCGACCTCACCAAGCCGATGAGCGAGATCCGCGCCATCCTGTCCCAGCACCCGATCCGCACCCGCGTGTCGCTGACCGGCCCGCTGATCGTCGCCCGCGACCTGGCGCACGCCAAGCTGCGCGCGCGCCTGGACGCCGGCGAGCCGCTGCCCGACTACTTCAAGAACCACCCGATCTACTACGCCGGCCCGGCCAAGACACCCGAGGGCATGCCCTCGGGCTCCTTCGGTCCGACCACGGCCGGCCGCATGGACAGCTTCGTCGAGCAGTTCCAGGCGGCGGGCGGTTCGCTGGTGATGCTCGCCAAGGGCAACCGCAGCCCCGATGTGACGGCGGCCTGCAAGAAGCACGGCGGCTTCTACCTGGGCTCCATCGGCGGCGCGGCGGCGCGTCTGGCGCAGGACTGCATCAAGAAGGTCGAGGTGGTCGAATACCCCGAGCTGGGCATGGAAGCCATCTGGCGCATCGAGGTGGAGGACTTCCCCGCCTTCGTCATCGTCGACGACAAGGGCAACGACTTCTTCCAGGAATTGAAGCTGTCGTAAGAGTATGGAGAAGCGCCCCGTCTTTCGGACGGGGCGCCCTTGCTGAGCACGGCCCCCGCATGACCCCCGACCAGATCCAGTCCCGCGTCCTCTACCGGGACGGCCTCATGCTCGTCCTCGACAAGCCGGCGGGGCTGGCGGTGCACGCCGGGCCGGGCGGCGGCGACAACCTGGAGCGCTATTTCGACCATCTCCGCTACGGCTTCCCCAAGCCGCCGGGGCTGGCGCACCGGCTGGACCGCGACACCTCCGGCTGCCTCGTGCTGGGGCGGCACCCGAAGGCGCTGCGCCGGCTCGGCAAGCTGTTCCAGGAAGGCCGGGTCGAGAAGACCTACTGGGCGGTCTGCGCCGGCTCGCCGCCGGCCGACGCCGGACGCATTGAGCTGCCGCTGGCGAAGGTCAGCAACCGCACCGGCGGCTGGCGGATCGTGCCGTCCGAGGACGGGCAGAGCGCGGTCACCGACTATGCCGTCAAAGGCCGTGCCGAGGGGCTGACCTGGATCGAGTTTTCCCCCCACACCGGCCGCACCCATCAGATCCGTGTGCACGGCGCGGCCATCGGCTGCCCGCTGCTCGGCGACCCGCAATACGGCGGACCGGAAGGGCGGCTGCATCTGCATTCGCGCGCCATCGTGCTGCCACTCTACCCCAAGAAGCCGCCGGTCGCGGTGACCGCGCCGGTGCCGGCGCACATGCTCGCGGCGCTGACCGCCTGCGGCTTCGATCCCGACCAGGATTAGGGGCTTACCCGCAACGCTCGCGCTCGCCGGCTGTTGCCGTCAGAACACCACCGTCAGGGGACTGGACATCATGGCCAGGGATCGCCAATGGGTCGTGCTCGACCGGAGCCAGAACGCGACGAAGGACCGGGAGGCCGCCGCCCGGGAAACCGAGGAGCATGAGGAGGGCACGGACTTGAAAGCATCCGGACACGACCTGACGGAATACCCCGGCAGCTACGGCCCCGGCGAGTAGTCAGCGCGCCAGATCACGCAGCAGGCAGCGGATCGCGCCCCCCGGCCGCAAGCACCAGGCACCCGGACGGTTCAGTCGGGCATCCCCCGCCTGACGAGGTACCGCTGTCGCGAATCTCAATAGGAGCGGCGCCGTTCGCGCCAGCGGCGCCAATCCCCGGCGTCGTCCACATCGTCCAGCACGTCGACGAATGCCACTGGGGCGCCGCGCGGCAGCGTCGCCAGCGTGTCCGACAGCGCATGGGCGGTCGACCACCGTACATCGTGGAACAACCCGCGCACCGCTCGTCGGCGCGACGCCCCCACAAGCCAATAGCCGCCGTCCGACGCCGGCCCGAAGACGAACTCGCAACGGCCCAGCGCCCGGAAGGCGGCGGCGATGCGCGGCGCATCAACGTCGGGGATGTCGCTGCCGATGATGATCACCGGCCCAGGCGGCAGCCGGCGCAACGGCCGCGCCATGCGCTCGCCCAGATCGCCGGCGCCCTGGGGCACGACACGCGCCCCCCCAGGCCAGACGCGGGCGGTCACCGCGCGGTCCGGCATCACGACCAGCCAAACCCGCCAGCGGGGATCGCGGCCGACCCGCCGGAACAGGCCGGCCAGTGCGGCGCGGTAGAAGCGCAGAGCGCCCAGCGCGCCGATACCGGCGGCAAGCCGGCTCTTGACCCGGCCCAGACGCGGCTCCCGCGCGAAGATCACGAGATGGCGTGCGGTCATCCGTACAGCCGGCGGATCAGGCGGGGCGGCACCCCGGCGTAGTACAGGGACAGGCAGGTCAGGTTCCGCGCCGGGCGCAGCAGCCAGCCATCGCGCTCATAACGCTCGGCCGACGTGACAGCGTCGGTGTCCAGGGCGGCCAGCCGCCGCCGGCCGATGCGGCGGACGAGGTCCACGTCCTCCATCAGGGGCAGCGGCCGGAAGCCGCCGAGGCGTTCGTAGAAGCTACGCGCGATCAGCAGCCCCTGGTCGCCGTACGGCAGCCCCAACACCCGGCTGCGCCACGCCACCGCCCGCTCCCACCGCCGCGCCAGGGGTGACACGCTGTCGAAGCGCAGGCGGAAATAGCCCGCGCGCTCACGGTTCGCCGGGTCTTCGGCGTGTCGCCGCACCACCGCCCGCCAGCCGGAACCGAGCCGGGTGTCGGCGTGCAGGAACAGGATCCACGGCGCCCGCCCCGTCTCCGCACCCGCCGCCAGTTGCGGTCCGCGGCCGCGCCGGGCCTCGACCACCACCGCCCCGGCGGCACAGGCCAGCGC
>JAEYOB010000166.1 GCA_023412175.1 Pseudomonadota bacterium
TCACGCGACGGTTCTCGATCCACGAGTCGGTGGACAGCGAATTGTCGACCAGCACCGCCACCGCGAGGTCGGGCAGGGCGTTGCGGACCTGGAGGTAGACGCGCTCGTTGGCGATGCCGCCGGCGCGCTTGTCGGCGTGGCTGCGTACCAGCGCGTTAAGGTCCACCTCGTCGCCGTCCGGCTGGCCGGCAAAGACCATGCGGCGTGGGCGCAGCGCCTCGAACTGGCGGCGGACGGCGCGGATGCGGCGGCGCGCGGCGTCGTCCGGCTCCCACTCCTCACCTTCCTCGGAGGCCGGCTCGGCCACCACGCGGCAATAATCCTTGTGATAGACGCCGCGGCTGTAGTCCCACTCGGGGTAGGTGATCTCGGCGCGGATCGGCGCGGTGTCGACCGCGGCCGGCGCGACGTCCAGGTCGAGCTTCAGCCGGGTCGCGGCCTTGCGATCGTTCTGGCCCAGGGAAATCTCGTCGGTTTCCTCGACCGCCTTCTGGGCGCTGTCCTTGTCGTCGTCCTCGGTCTTGCGGTTGAGGTTCACCATCTCCGCAATCGACTTCAGCGTCTCGAAGCGGTTGAGGATCAGCGGATCGTCCCGGTTGCTCTGGTCGCTCTCGCGGCGCTTGGCCTTGCGGCGCTGGGTGTCCTTCTGCTCGCCGCTGCCGGACTCGGGATCCTCCTGGTCCGGGTGCTCGACACCGTCGGCCGACGGACGGTTCACCGCTTCGCCCCACAGTGGCACCGGGAGGAAGGGCTGGTAGCCGTGCTCCGCCCGGAAGGCGGCGAGCGGGACGGAGTCGTCAAGGATGCGGCTGCCGGCCGCGTCGGGATCGGCCAGCAACGCCCGCACGGCGGCCTCGACCTCGGTTTCCTGTTTGGGCAACTTGCGTTTGGGGCGGGCGGCCAGGGTGGCGGCGGCCAGCTCGGCGTGGATGGCGCGCAGTCCCGGCCAGCGGGCAACGGCGCGGCGGACCGCCGTGCGCGCGGCGCGCAATGCCTGGATGTCGGCCTGCATGGCGTCTTCGGGCCGGGAACCGTGCGGCTCGGCGTGCGCGAAGAACGCTGCCAACCACTCGTACAGCAGCTCGTTCAGCCGGGCCTCGGGGAACAGGTCGATGCTCGGCGGCAGCTGGAGGACCTCGCCGTCCAGCGTCGCCTTGTCCACTTTCTCCACGCCGAGGCCGATGCGGTCGAGCAGCGACAGCCGGTGCCCGGACTCCGACTTTGCGCCGGCCGCCAGCCGCACGCCGTGATCGCCGCCCAGGCCGCGGTAGAACACCGCCAGCCGGTGCCGCAGCGCTTCCAGCGGCACCGCGGCCTCGGGATGGTGCGGGTAGCTGGAGCGGTTGCCGACCAGCCGATGCCAGTGGCGCCCGACCAGTTCCTCCGGCTCGAAGATGCCCATGGCCGTCCGCTCCCGCCTCAGCCCAGCGTGATCTGCGCGACGCGCAGCAGCGCCTGCCGCACATCGGTGTCGTCGGTCAGCGGCTCCAGCATGGCCGCGCGGATGGCGCGGTCCGGCTTGATGCCGGAGCGGATCAGCGTGGCGCAGTAGACCAGCAGACGGGTGGAGACGCCTTCCTCCAGATCCTGGCCTTTCAGGTCGCGCAGCGCGTTGGCGAGGCGGACCAGCGGCACGACGTTGGCCGCAGGCAGGCCGCTTTCCTTGGCGACCACCTGGATCTCCAGCTCGGCCGGCGGGAAATCGAACTCCATCGCCATGAAGCGCTGGCGGGTCGAGGGCTTCAGCGCCTTCAGGACGTTCTGGTAGCCGGGGTTGTAGGAGACGACCAGCATGAAGTCATCCGGCGCCTCCAGCGTCTCGCCCGTGCGGTCGATGGGCAGGATGCGGCGGTCGTCGGTCAGCGGGTGCAGCACGACGGTGACGTCCTTGCGTGCCTCGATCACCTCGTCCAGGTAGCAGATGGCGCCCTCGCGCACAGCGCGGGTCAGCGGGCCGTCCACCCACACCGTGTCGCCGCCCTGGATCAGGTAGCGGCCGGTGAGGTCGGCGGCGGTCAGGTCGTCGTGGCACGACACGGTGTACAGCGGCCGGCCCAGCTTGGCCGCCATGTGTGCGACGAAGCGGGTCTTGCCGCAGCCGGTCGGCCCCTTCAGCAGCATGGGAAGCTGGTGGCGGTACGCGTGCTCGAACAGCTCGCACTCGTCGCCGACCGGCTGGTAGTAGGGGACGGCGCTGTCGAATTGGGCGGCCGTGGCGAGCGGGGTGACGGACATTGGTGCGTCTCCAGGAATCGGGGTGCTGGGGGGATACTTGACCGGATCGGTGCGGTTCCCCTTGACCATCGTCAAGCAGGCGGACCCGCAAACAGAAAACCCCGCCGGCGCGAACCGGCGGGGTTTCTTTGCAGAGACCGGTGTGGACCCGGTTACTCGGCAGGCTGGAGGCTGGCGGCGCGGGCCTGCTTGGACGCCACCACCGGGCCGAGGACCGAGTAGATGAACAGCAGGGCGCCGATCAGGACGGCCAGGCCGGAGCCGAGGCGCATCCAGTAGAACAGCGCGATCTGATCCTGCACCTCCATGTAGCCCATGCCCAGCACGCGCTGCAGGTGGGTCTGCACGACGCCGCCCACGGTTAGCGCGAAGGTCATGAAGGCCACGCCCGAGCTGGTGATCCAGAAGCTCCACATGTTGAGCACCTGGTTGTACGGCTCCTTACCGCGCAGCAGCGGCATGGCGTAGGTGATGATGGCCAGGTTGATCATCACGTAGGCGCCGTAGAAGGCCAGGTGGCCGTGCGCCGCGGTGACCTGCGTGCCATGGGTGTAGTAGTTGATCGGGGCGAGCGTGTGGAGGAAGCCCCACAGGCCGGCGCCGAAGAAGGCGAACACCGCACAGCCCAGCGACCACAGCATGGCGGCCTTGTTCGGATGGTTGCGGCCGCCCTTGTAGACCATCATGAAGGCGAACACGACCATGGCGAAGAACGGCGCCACTTCCAGCGTGGAGAACAGCGAACCGATCCACTGCCAGTAGCTCGGCGTACCGATCCAGTAGAAGTGGGGGCCGGTGCCCAGGATGCCCGAGAACAGCGCCAGACCGACGATGGCGTACAGCCACTTCTCGACGACCTCGCGGTCCACGCCCGTCATCTTGATCATCAGGAAGGCGAGAATGGCGGCCATCACCAGTTCCCACACGCCCTCGACCCACAGGTGGACAACGAACCACCAGTACATCTTGTCGAGCGCGAGGTTCGCCGGGTTGTAGAAGGCGAACAGGAAGAACACCGCGATGCCCCACAGGCCGAGCAGGAGGATGTTGGTGACGACCGTCTTGCGGCCCTTCAGCACCGTCATGCTGACGTTGTAGAGGAACATGAGCGCCACGACGACGATGGCGGCCTTGATCCACAGCGGCTGCTCGAGGAACTCGCGCCCCTCGTGGATGCGGAAGACGTAGCCGACGACCGCGGCCAGCGCGCCGAACATGAACAGACCGAACTGCACGTAGGCAATCATCGGGCTGTGGATCTCACGCTCGGACTCTTCCGGGATCAGGTAGTAGGCGGCCCCGAAGAAGCCCATCAGCAGCCACACGATCAGAGCGTTCGTGTGGATCATGCGCAGGATGTTGAAGGGCAGAAGCTCCGACAGGAGGTTCGGCATGACGTAGACCGCACCCGCCAGGACGCCGACCAGGAGCTGCACCGCGAAGAGCAGCAGGGCGCCGTAGAAGTAGGGCAGGGCGACTTTTTGTGTAGCGTACTTCATGGATCAAGTCTCCTCAGCCGGACACCTTGGGGGGCCAGTTCTGGGTGTTGATCGAGTTCGTCCAGCGGAAGAATTCGATCAGATCGTCGAGTTCCTTGTCGGACAGGTTGAACTGCGGCATCTGGCGCCGGCCCTCGATGTTCGTGGGCTGAGCTGCCATCCAGCCCTTCAGCGCGCTGCTGGCGCCCTCGGCGTCCTTGTCGCCGCCGTAGCGGACCCACACGTTGCCCAGCTCCGGCGCGAAGTAGGCGCCTTCACCCAGCAGCGAGTGGCAGTTGATGCACGCATGCTTCTCCCAGACGTGTTTGCCGCGCGCGACGCTGTCCGTGAGAGTGGCCGTATTGGTACCTTTGGTGACGATGTAGTTGTGGCTCATTGCGACGAGCGCGATGAACACCACGAAGAAGAAGAGCGAGCCGCCGAAAAAGATGTTCCGCGCTGCCGCCTTTGTGAAACGCTCCGTCATCGCGTGGATCCTTGCTGCAAGGTATGCATGCGAGAACCCCTCCTGCCCTGGTGTACGGAGGGGTTCAAATTCCGAATGGCGGCGGCCGCGACCGCGGGCACCATCGCCAGGGTGGGACCATAATCCCCAGCGGACGGGTCGGATCCTTGACTGCGGTCAAGCGGAGGGGAGGGGATGCGGACGTAGGGTCGGGCGAAGATAGGATTGTCAATCGGGCGTTCGGACCCCCCATGGACGCGGAGCTCGCCAGGACTGTCGCGCACAGTCCGTTCCTCAGCCTGTTGCCAGCCGAAGATCTGCGGCGCCTGCTCGGCTACGGTAAGGTGTTGCGCTACGACACGGACGCCGTGCTGTTCGCTGAGGGCGACGAGGCCGAGCGACTCCACGTTGTGCTGTCCGGCAGCGTCGGGCTGGGCGCCGGGGGTGGCGACGGCTGGAGTGTGCTCGACACGCTTTCCACCGGCGACGTGGCCGGCGAGGAGGCGGTGTTCGAGCGCGGGGCGTACGGCTTCACGGCGCGCGCGCTGCTGCCGTCGCGCACGCTGGTGGTCGCCGCCGGGCCGTTGTTCGCACACATGGACGAACGGTTCGAACTGGTGCTGGCGCTCCTGGCGGGGGCGTCGGCGCGGCTGCGCGGCATGATCCACGAGATCACCGAACTGAAGCTGCGCTGCACCACGCGGCGCCTGGCGAACTTCCTGGTCGGGCTTGCCGGTGCGCGCCGGGACGGACCGGTGCGTCTGGCGCTGCCGTGCGGCAAGAACCAGTTGGCCGAGCGCCTCGGGATGCAGCCGGAGAGCCTGTCGCGCGCCTTTGCCAAGCTGCGCCCGTACGGCGTCACCTGCCGCAGCGACGACGTGGTGGTGGCCGAGCTGGATGTGCTGCGCCGCTTCTGCCGCAGCGGCGACGCCGATCCGGATTCGTGAGTGGGCGGAGGAGGAACGACGTCATGACCTGCGGCCTCGGGGCCTACGCCAAGATCTGCCCGGTGCGCGGCACCGCCGCCGCGTCCGGGCGTTGCCGCGCCGCGAAGGCATGCCGGCGCCGGCGGCTCGACCCGGTGCTGGTCGCCGACCTGCCAATCTTCGAAAAGGTCCCCATTGACGTGCTGGGCGACCTGCTCGGCAACGCGATGGTCGAGACGCACAGCAATCACGCCATGCTGTTCGAGGCGGGCGACCCGGCGGACGCCTTCTTCATCCTGATGAGCGGCCGGGTGAAGCTGTTCGCCCTGCTGGAGGACGGCAAGGAGAGCATCGTCGAGGTGGTCGAGCCGGTATCCTCCTTCGCCGAAGGGGCGATGTTCGCCAGCGGGCACTATCCGGTGAGCGCCGAGGTGATCGATGAGGCGGCGCTGGTGCGGGTCCGTGCCGAGCATTTCCTGTCCTGCCTGCGGCAGAACCGTGACCTCGCCTACCGGATGTTGTCGGCGCTCGGCCATTGGAACCGACACCTCAAGCGCGAGGTGCGGGGGCTACGCGAACACAGCCCGATCCGCCGCGTCTCCGGCTTCCTGCTGTCGCTCATGCCCTGCGAGGAGGGGGCGGCCAGCGTCGCGCTGCCGATGAAGAAGGTGATCATCGCCAGCCGGCTGGGCATGGAGCCGGAAAGCCTGTCGCGCGTGCTCGGGCGGCTGCGCGACGTCGGCGTCCGCACCGTCGGCGCCACCGTGCACGTCGAGGACGTGGCCCGGCTGCGGCACCTCTACTTGAGCGGCGAGGATGCTCCGGTGCGGCGAAATGCCCCGGTTGACTCCGGCGGCCGCGGTGTGCCGGCAGGGGCCGCCGAAAGCGTGGAAGCCGCCTAAGAAAGTGGCAGAAATCCTGTGTTTTCCGACCCCACGCCCTGCGGTCGGGCCTCACGAAATAGGCGGTTCCGGAGGTTGACCAAAGTCAAGGTTGGGGTTCCGGGCCACTCCTATAAGCGGTCTTGTAATTACCTCACGTCTTGGGAGAACAAATATGCGGTGGAGCAGTCGGGCCCTTTGGGCCGCGTCAGTGGCGCTTCCGGCGTTGCTCGCGCTGGCGCCGGTCTCAGCTTCGGCTCAGTCGGCGGAACCGTCGCTGTCGAAGGAAGCCAAGGAGCAGAGCGCGAAGATCTATTTCGAGCGTTGCGCGGGCTGCCACGGCGTGCTGCGCAAGGGCGCGACCGGCAAGAACCTCGAGCCGGAGCCCATGAAGAAGCTCGGCGGCCAGCGCCTGGAGAAGATCCTGACGCTCGGCACCGAAGGCGGCATGCCGAACTTCGATGACATCCTGACCAAGGAAGAAATCAAGAACGTCGCCACCTACATCCAGATGACGCCGGATTCTCCGCCCGAGTGGGGCATGAAGGAGATGAAGGACAGCTGGAAGGTCGTCATTGCGCCGGACAAGCGTCCGACCAAGAAGATGAACAGCGTCAACCTGGACAACGTGTTCTCGGTTACGCTGCGCGACACCGGCGAGGTCGCCCTGATCGACGGCGATACGCACAAGATCTGGAACATCGTCAAGACCGGCTACGCGGTTCACATTTCGCGCATCTCGGCGTCGGGCCGTTACGTCTACGTGATCGGCCGCGACGGCAAGCTCGACATGATCGACCTGTGGATGGAGAAGCCGGAGGTCGTCGCGACGATCAAGACCGCGCTCGACGCCCGCTCGGTCGAGACCTCCAAGTCCAAGGGCTTCGAGGACAAGTACGCGATCGCCGGCGGTTACTGGCCGCCGCAGTACGTGATCATGGACGGCCTAACCCTGGAGCCGCTCAAGATCGTCTCGACCCGCGGCAACACCATCGACGGCGTCTACCATCCGGAGCCGCGCGTCGCCTCCATCGTGGCGTCGCCGATCAAGCCGGAGTTCGTGGTGAACGTGAAGGAGACGGGCATGATCAAGCTCGTCGACTACACCGACATCAAGGCGCTCAAGGAAACCACCATCGAGTCGGCCAAGTTCCTGCATGACGGTGGCTGGGACGCTTCCAAGCGTTACTTCCTGGTTGCCGCCAACGCCTCGGACAAGGTCGCGGTGGTCGACACCAAGGAAGGCAAGCTCGCCGCCCTGGTCGACACCAAGTCGAAGCCGCACCCCGGCCGCGGCGCCAACTTCGTCCATCCGAAGTTCGGCCCGGTCTGGGCGACCTCGCACCTGGGTTCGGACGTCATCACCCTGATCGGCACCGATCCGGAGAAGAACAAGCAGCACGCCTGGAAGGTCGTGGCCGAGCTGAAGAACCACGGCGCCGGTTCGCTGTTCGTGAAGACGCACCCGAAGTCGAAGAACCTCTGGGCAGATGCCCCGCTCCACCCCGAGCGTGAGCTGGCCGAGTCGGTGACGGTGTATGACATCTCCAACCTCGACAAGGGGCCGGAAGTCATCAACGTCGCCAAGCTGGCCGAGCTGCCGGAGACCAAGGCGATCAAGCGCGTCGTCCATGCCGAGTACAATGCCAAGGGCGACGAGGTGTGGTTCTCGATCTGGGCCGGCAAGACCGACCCGTCGGCGATCGTCGTCCTCGACGACAAGACCCGCAAGCTGAAGACCGTCATCAAGGATCCGAAGCTGATCACCCCGACCGGCAAGTTCAACGTGCTGAACACCCAGCACGACGTCTATTGAGCTTGACTACGGTCAATCCCTACCCGGCTTCGGCCGGGTAGGTTTCATACGAAGAAAGCGGGGGCGGGCAATTGGGCAACCTTGCCCGCCCTTTCTTTGGAACAGAATCGAATGGGTGGTAACATGGCGTTGGGCACACTCTGGGCCCGTCTCGGCCGCTGGCGGATCTTCGGCGCAACGCTGATCGGCGCGGCGGTCATCTTCATATCGGGCATCGTGTTCTGGGGCGGCTTCAACACCGCCATGGAGGCGACCAACCAGATGGAATTCTGCATCTCGTGTCACGAGATGAAGGACAACGTCTACGCCGAATACAAGAAAACCATCCATTACGAGAACCGCACCGGCGTGCGCGCCACCTGTCCCGACTGCCACGTGCCGAAGGACTGGGTGCACAAGATCATGCGCAAGATCCAGGCATCCAAGGAACTCTACCATTGGGCGCTCGGCACCGTGGACACGCCCGAGAAGTTCGACGCCAAGCGCCTGACGCTGGCCAAGAGCGAATGGGCGCGCATGTAGGCGAACGACTCGCTGGAATGCCGCAACTGCCACTCCTTCGAGGGCATGTCCGCCGAGAAGCAGAAACAGCGCGCCAAGAAGCAGCATGAGATGGCCAAGGCCGACGGCATGACCTGCATCGACTGCCACAAGGGCATCGCGCACAAGCCGGTCCACCATCTGCTGGAAGAGGAAGAGAACGACGGCAAGGTCGCCGACGCCGGCAGCAAGGCCAAGCCGGTCCAGACCGCCGCTGCCACTCCGGCCGCCCCGGCTCCCGCCGCTGCCCCTGCTCCGGCT
>JAEYOB010000171.1 GCA_023412175.1 Pseudomonadota bacterium
GCTCTCGGCGGTGCCGCGCAGGTCCATGAACAGCCGCTCGGCCGGGTTCTCCGGAACCGGCCGCGGCCCGCGTCCCGGCCGGATCAGCCAGCCCCAGCCGACCGCCCATCTCGGCCCCTGCGCCCACAGCCAGTGGAGGACCGAGGCCACGAGCGCGGCGATGCCCAGCCATTTGTGCAGGCGGTACATCTTGTCCAGGCCGCCGAACCATGTTTCGGGCCAGCGGGGGCGTAGCGCCAGGATCATCGCCACGCTCATGCAGCCCATGGCGATTACGCCGCTGTACTGGACCGCGTCGGCGCGGAAGGGAAAGAAGCCGGAAGGCCGGAACACCAGGGGCTCCGCCGCCAGCCACAGCAGGGTCAGCAGAGCCAGCAGGCCCCACAATGAAACCTTGATCTTCTGCATGGCGACCATCTCCGTACCGCACCGCCGATACGGGATGCTTCTCCGAAGAGGTCAGGGCCGCAAGCCGTTTTCCTGCGCTTCAGCCTTTCGAACCTGCGCTTCCCCTTCCGAAAGCCGGATCGCGGAACGGCTTTTCCGGAGCCTATCCGGCCCCCGCCGAGGAGGCCGCAGGACACGCCTCGACCACGCTCCGGGCCGTGGCGAACGCCTCCTCCACGGCGCGTAGCGGCCTGGTGAGGTCGGCGTCGGCGCTTTCCGCCGCCCGTTGCAGGGCGCGGCAGCGGTTCGACAGCGCCATCAGGCCGATATTGCCGGTGATGGAGACCAGCGCGTGGGCCTCGAAGGCGATTGTCCGGCGCTCGCCGGCCGTTCGCATGGTGTCGATGCGCTGCTCTATCTCGGTCAGGCTGTCGCGGATGAAAGCCGGCATGGCGGCGGCGCCGAGGGAGTCCGCCAGGGCGTCCAGGGCGGCGCGCCGGAGGATCGGAGCGTCATCGAGTGCCGCCGCCGGCGCGCTGGGCCGCGGCTCGGCGGCGTTCCGCGCCCAGCGGTGGACGGCGCCCAGCAGCAATCCCGGATCGACCGGCTTGGTGACGTGATCGTTCATGCCGCTGTCGAGGCACTTGCGGAGCTGTTCGGACAGGGCGTTCGCCGTGAGCGCGATGATCGGGATGCATCCCTGCGCCCCCCCCAGGGCGCGGATCCGCTCCGTCGCCTCGAACCCGTCCATCACCGGCATCTGGAGATCCATCAACACCACGTCGAAGGTGCGGTCGCGCACCGCGGCGACGGCGGCCTCCCCGTTCTCGACGATCTCCACCGTATGCCCGGCCTTCTTGAGGATGGCCGAGGTGACGATCTGGTTCATCGGCACGTCCTCGGCCAGAAGGATGCGGGCCGGGCGGCTTGGCTGCGCCGGCCTGGTCGCGGCGGCGTCCTCTTCGGCATGGTCGCTGCGGGGGAGCGGCAGCTCGAACCAGAAGGTGCTGCCGAAACCGGGAATGCTCTCGAAACCGATGCGGCCGTCCATCAGTTCGGTGAGCTGTTTGCTGATGGCCAGCCCAAGCCCGGTGCCGCCGTGGCGCCGGCTGGTCGAGCGGTCGCCCTGGCTGAAGCGCTGGAACAGGATTGCCTGATCCGTCAAGGCGATGCCGGGGCCGGTGTCGGTCACCGCGAAGTGCAGCGTCGGGCGTTCGGGATGGGGGACGGCGACGGACACGGAGACGAGCACGCTGCCCTCGTCAGTGAACTTGACGGCGTTGCCGAGCAGATTGAGCAGCACCTGCCGGATGCGGGTCTCGTCGCCGAGTACGAAGCGGGGGATGTCGTCGGTCAGCGTCATCTGCAGCAGCAGGCTCTTGCCCGAGGCGGCGTTCGACATGAGGTCGCGGCAGTCGGTCAGCAGCCGGCGGAGGTCGAAACCACGCTCCTCCAGCGTGATCTGGCCGGCCTCCATCTTGGAGTAGTCGAGGACGTCGTTGATGATCGCCAGCAGGCCGCGCCCGGCCTCGCGCTGCAGGGCGACGTAGCGGCGCTGCTCGTCGGTGAGCGGCGTGTTGAGCAGCAGGTCGGCAAAGCCGATGACGCCGTTCAGCGGCGTGCGGATCTCGTGGCTCATCGCCGCCAGGAAATCGGACTTGGCGCGGGTGGCGGCCTCCGCCTGCTCCTTGGACAGCCGCAGGTCGCGCTCGCGCTCCGCCAGCGCCTCCGACATCCGCCTCATGGAGCGGGCCAGCGTGGCGATCTCGTCCGGCCCCTGCTCGGCGTTCAGCGCCACCGCGCCGTCGCCGGCGCCAATGCGTTCGGCGGCGTGGCTCAGCCCGGTTATCCAGCGCAGCACCGAGAAGTGCGCGACCGCCCAGGCCATGCCAAAGGCGGCGAGGAGGGCGGCGGAGAGCAGGAGCATGCTGCGGATCAGCGCGCGCCGGCCTTCGGCGAGGATCGGCTCCAGCGGCAGGCCGACCAGGAAGCGGGTCTCGGTGCCGGCGATCTGCTGCGAACTCCAGATGCGGCGGACGCCGTCGATGCTGGGCGCCTCGAGCACGGAAGTCTCCTCCCGCAGCATGGTTCGCACGTGCGGGTGCTGGCTGATGTTCGTTCCCGTCCAGTTCTCCGGGTCGGGATGGCGGGCCAGGACGGTGCCGGTGCTGTCGAGGA
This sequence comes from Pseudomonadota bacterium, assembly GCA_023412175.1. GTDB lineage: Bacteria > Pseudomonadota > Alphaproteobacteria > Azospirillales > Azospirillaceae > Azospirillum. The sequence continues at coordinate 2,566 of JAEYOB010000171.1, forward strand.
CGGTGACCCGCGCCTCCGGGTGCTTGTTGAGCTGCACCAGATCGGCCACCCAGGCGAGGTCCACCGACACGCCGATGACGCGGCGCATCCCCTCCGGCCCGGAGATCGGCTGCGCGGCGATGATGATCGCCTTGCCGGACCGCTTGCCGACGATGTAGTCGCTCACCACGAAGCCGTTGCTGTCCACCGCGCGGCGGAAGTAGGAGCGGTCGCCGAGGTTGATGTTGACCTCGCTGCCGCGGCCGGTGGTGTCGCAGATGATCTGGCCGTCCATGCCGGCGACCCAGGCGCCCGTGGTCCAGTCGTGGCGTTGCGGCAGCTTCCTGAGGATGTCGACGCACTGGTCCACGTTGTCCTCGGAGCCGTTGACCGCCGGGACCAGCGCGAGCACGTCCAGCAGGTTGCGGGTGTCGCGGATGACCTCTTCCTGCTTCTGGACACCGGCCTTCGTCAGGTCGCGGGCCAGTTCCTTGGCGTCCTGCACCTCGTCGTCGACGGCGGTCTCCACGTACCAGATAGCCGCGGCGAAGGGCAGCGCCAGCGCTGCCAGCACGAGCGCAAGCAGATGCATGCGGAGGCTGTTCAGCCGCAAGCGCCGGGCAAGGAAGGACGGCATGGTGGAGGAATCTTGTCGTGGGACCTTTTCCATATCATGGTATTGTCTGAAATAAAATAAGGCGCAAGTGTCGCACCGGGCGTCGCTGCTGCGGCCGGCGGCCTCGATTTTCTTCGCGTCTCCGCGTCTTGGTGCTACAAGCCGCCACCGACTCAGCATTCCAGCGGAAACCCAGCCCCATGGCCGCACCCACGCTCTGGCGCATCGCGCTCGCCGTTCCCGAGATCCACGCCCAGGCATTCGCCGAGGCGGTGGGCGACCACGCCGACGCCGTATCCACCTTCGAGCTGGAGGAGAACGTCACTTGGCTGGTCGAGGCGACGGTGTACGGCGAGCCGGACCGGCCGCGCCTGACCGCGCGCGTCGCCGTGCTGGCCGAGGCGCTGGGCCTGCCCGAACCGGAACTGGTGATCGAGGAGGTGCCGCCCATCGACTGGGTGTCGCACAGCTACCAGGGGTTCCCGCCAATCCGCGCCGGGCGCTATTTCGTGCACGGCTCGCACCACGAGGGGCCGGTGCCGCCGGGCTCCATCGGGCTCCAGGTGGACGCCGCCACCGCCTTCGGAACCGGCGAGCACGGCTCGACCAAGGGGTGCCTGTTGGCGCTCGACCGGCTGGCGAAGCGGCTGGATCTCGGGCGCGGCTTCGGCGCCGCGCTCGACATGGGTTGCGGTTCGGGCATCCTGGCGCTGGCGGTGGCGAAGACGTGGCGGGTGCCGGTGGTGGCCGTGGACATCGACCCGGAAGCGGTCCGCGTCACCCGCGAGAACGCCCGCATCAACCGCGTGCACACCCTGGTCCATGCCGAGGGCGGCGACGGCTACGACACCGCCATCGTCGGCCGGCACGGGCCGTACCGGCTGATCACCGCCAACATCCTGGCCCGCCCGCTGGCCCGCATGGCGCCGCGGCTGGCGCACGAGCTGGCGCCGGGCGGCTACGCCGTGCTCGCCGGCCTGCTGGCCCGGCAGGAGCGGCACGTCATCCAGGCACACCGGACGCAGGGCCTGCGCCTCGCCGCCCGCATCCCCATGGGCGAGTGGACGACGCTGGTGATGCGGCGCTGACCCCCGGCAGCACCTTTGGTGGTGGGGCGGGGTTAGGACTTGTCCCAAGGCCGCGCCGGATCTAGCCTTCGCCGCAGGATCACGGGCTTTGGGGACAGAACGGTGCAGGACACTCCGCGCGGTTATCGTGGCGACGGGCATCTGGCCGACCTGCTGGCGCGGGCCGGGGTGGCGCAGACGCCGGACGAGGTGCACGCCCTGGCGG
>JAEYOB010000186.1 GCA_023412175.1 Pseudomonadota bacterium
GCGGTGGACCGCGCGGTCGACGATCTGCCCGAGGACGCCTTCCGCGAGCGCGAGATCGAGGTGTCCGAGACCGCCGAGGAGGCGGTGGTGCAGAAGCGTGCCCACGTGAAGGAGGAGGTCGTCATCCGCAAGGACGTGGAGGAGCGTGCGCAGGACGTTTCCGACACCGTCCGCCGTACCGAGGTGGAGATCGACGACGGCCGCACCGACACTGCGCGCACCGACCGCACGGACGTAGACCGGACCGTGCGCCGGAACGACGATCTCGAGCGCTGATCGGGGAGCGTCAGGAAGAGGGGGGCGACCGCCGAGTCGCTCTCCTCCTCGTCATACGGTGCCGGCTTCTCGCCGCTGTTTTCCCGGTTTACGCCGCCAGCGCCGCGGCGTCGCGCAGCCGATGCAATTCCCGGCGCAAGCCTGGATTATGCGGGTTGACGGCGGTGGCTTCCTCCAGGGCGGCTACCGCTTCGCCGGTGCGCCCCTGGGCCGCAAGCGTCAGTGCAAGCCGGTGGTGGAAGTTGGCGTTGCGCGGGCTGTGCGCGATGGCCGCGCGGTACGCCGCCTCGGCGCCGGGGTGGTCGCCGCGCCCGGCGGCGATCTCGCCCAGGTGGAAATGCGCCCAGGCCAGACGCGGGTTGGTGGCGAGCGCCGTGCGCAGCATCTCCTCAGCCTCGTCCGTCCGCCCCTGCTTCCAGAGGGAAAGCCCCAGCGGGATCCGGAGCTGCGGGGCTGGAAAGATCTCCAGGGCACGACGCAGCGTATCCTCCGCTTCGGCGAAGCGTTTCTGCGCGTTGAGCGCCAAGCCGAGGTTCTCCTGCGGGCCGGCCGAGCGTGGGCTGAGCGACACCGCCCGGCGATGGTGCCGTTCCGCCGCCGCGGCGTCGCCGTGCGCGGTGGCGATCAAGCCGAGGTCGTCGTGGGCGGGGCTGGCGTCCGGATACTGCGACAGGCAGCGGCGCAGACGCATGGCGGCCTCGTTGCGCCGGCCGGCCAGCCGCAGGCGGCGGCCTTCGACAAGGTCGTCCACCGCGCCCGGCGTCGTCAGCATGCTGCCTTCGCCGGGCAGAAAGTCCGGCAGGCGGCCGTCGCGCACGAAATCCTCCAGCAGGGGGCGGAGCGCGCCGGCGCGGTGCAGCGTTTCGGCGACCTCGTGGCCGGAGCCGCGCAACGTCCGGGTCTCGACGCCCGGCAGGTGGCGGACCCGCACCGCGCACTGGAGGTCGATGACGTCGGCCTCGCCCGCGAGAATCGATGCCCGGCCGCCGCCGGACCGCTGGGCCAGGATCGGCAGCAGATCGTCGTAGGGCGACGCCGGCAGATGCTTCGTCCACCCGCCGCTGCGGCTGCCCGGCAGCTTCAGCAGCGTCTCCGGGCCGAACGCGAGCATGGCATCCGCCCCGAGCAGCGCCCCGAACAGCAGCGCGGCATAGCCGCCCATGGAACAGCCGGCGGTGACCACCGTGCGCGGCGAGAGCGCCCTTGCCAGGGTCGCCAGCGACGCCGCGGTTTGCTCGACCGAGTCGCCCAGTCCGGGAATGCCGTTCCGGTACCAGACGTTGCCGGGCGCGTTGACGAACAGTCGGTGCGCCGGGACGGCCCGGAAGGAGTGGTACAGCGAGAACCGCCCCTTGGGTTCGTGGATGTGCGAGAAGACGACGACCAGCCGGTCGGCGCCGGGGTGCGGCTCAAGCTTGCACCACGGATTGTGCCAGCGTTCTCCGTCCATGTCCCATCCGCTCCAATGCCGCGTCGACGCCCGTACGACTGTGTCGCAGAGCCCCGGTGACGGTGGCGTGACATTGGGCGGAAGGCTGCGGCCCGGTCCGGCCGATCCGCGGAACCCCTACCGCTCCCCCGACGGCGGGGCGAACAGGAACGGCGTCACGCCGCGCAGGTTCTCGTCGACGATCAGCCGGTGGTTCAGCGGCGGGAAGGCGCGTTGCGAGCAGTCCACGCGCGGGCACAGGCGGCAGTTGACGCCGATGGGGGTCGCGGCCTCGGTGTGTTCCAGGTCGATGCCGTCGGCGTAGACGATCTGGCCGGCGTGCGCCACCTCGCAGCCCAGCGCCATGGCGAACTGCTGCGGCGGGCTGCGGTAGCCGCCGCCGGCCTTCACCGCCGTGCGGGCCAGCGAGAAGTAGGTCGTTCCGTCGGGCATCTGCGCCAGTTGGGTGTGGATCTTGCCGGGTGTGCGGAACGCCTCGTAGACGATCCAGCGCGGGCAGCCGCCGCCGAAGCGGGCGAAGGGGAAGCCGGCGCCGGAAAAGCGCTTCGATACGTTGCCGGCGCTGTCCACCCGGATCAGGAAGAACGGCACGCCGCGCGCCCCCGGCCGCTGCAGGGTGGTCAGGCGGTGGCAGACCTGCTCGAAGCTGGCGTCGAAGCGGCGGCGCAGCACGTCGATGTCGTAGCGTTCCTGCTTGGCCGCCTCCAGGAAGCGGTCGTAGGGCATCAGCACGGCGCCGGCGAAGTAGTTGGTCAGGCCGATCCGCGCCAGCCGCCGCGCCTCGTCGCCCGACAGGTTGGCGGCGTCGACGATGCGGTTGATCCGGTCGCGGTGGCGCAGCAGCGCGATCTGCGCCGCCAGCTGGAAGTTGCGTCCGGACGGCGCCAGCATCTCCGAGATCAGGATGCGCCGGCCGTGCCGGTCGAAGCGGCGCACCGCATAGCCCATCACGTCGGCGGGCATGATCTTCACCCGCACGCCCTGCTGGTTCAGCAGCCAGTCCACCAGCCCGCGGTAGAGGTCGCCGCGCTCCGGGTTGGCCTCGGCCCACAGCGCCTCGGCCGCCGCCTCGATGTCGGGGAAATGGTTGTGATGGGTATGGAAGAAGTCGCGCACCTCCTCCAGCGGGAAGCCGGCGTTGTGCACGAGGCTGAGCTTGTCGCGGTCGGCGAGCCGCTCGCCGAGGTTCTGCAAATCCTCGCGCTGTTCGCGGTAGGAGCGATACAGCGTCACCACCGCCTGGCCCAGCGTCGGCGCCACGGCGGCCAGCTCCTTCAGGTCCTGGTTCTTGATGTCCGAGCCGTCGAACAGCGGGTCGGCGAACACCTCGCGCAGGCCGCCCACCAGCCGGCTCTCCTCGTCCTCGGCGAAGGACTGCAGGTCAACGCCGAAGCTGTGCCCCAGCTTCAGCAGCAGAGGCACCGTCACCGGGCGCTGGTTGTGCTCGATCAGGTTGAGATAGCTCGCCGAGATGCCCAGCTGGCCCGCCATCTGCGCCTGGGTCAGCCCATGCTCGCGCCGCAGGCGCCGCACCTTGGGTCCCAGCATCGCCTTCTTGTCCATCGCCCGATCCGTCGCTCCGCCCCGTTCCGTACAGGCTTCCCCGCACCGCCATGTAAATTTACTAACTTTACTGATTTACAGGCTGTGACGAACAGAGCTTTACAAGCTTACCTTTTTACGAACAAGCACTTATTGCCATCCCGTGTCTGCCGTCATAACTGTAAAGCATGTGCTGCGCCGCAATGTGGCGCGCGAACGAAGCCAGAAGGGAACGCATTATGGCACCGCTCGACGAGTCCACCAAGGCCGCCCTCCACGCCAAGCGCTGGGAAGGCATCAAGCGCGACTACACGGACGCGGACATCAAGCGCCTGAGCGGCTCGATCAAGATCGAGCACACCCTGGCCGAGCTGGGTGCGCGCCGCCTGTGGGAACTGCTGAACACCGAGCCGTACATCAACACGCTGGGCGCGCTGACCGGCAACCAGGCGATGCAGGCGGTGAAGGCCGGCCTGAAGGCCATCTACCTGTCGGGCTGGCAGGTGGCGGGCGACGCCAACAACGCCGGCCAGATGTACCCGGACCAGAGCCTGTACCCGGTCAGCTCGGTGCCGGCGGTGGTCGAGCGCATCAACAACACCTTCAAGCGCGCCGACGAGATCCAGACCGCCGAGGGCAAGGGCGACACCTA
>JAEYOB010000214.1 GCA_023412175.1 Pseudomonadota bacterium
CCGCTGGCCGGCGACGCCTCGGCGCGCCGCTACGAGCGGCTGCGCGGCACCGACGGCCGGCGGCTGATCCTGGTGGACACGCCGGCCCCGAAGGACGACCTCGCGCCCTTCATCGCCATCGGCGACACGCTGGCGCGCCTCGGCTTCTCGGTGCCCGCCGTGTTCGCCGCCGACGTGGATGAGGGCTTAGCTCTTCAGGAGGATTTCGGAGACGGAACGTTCTCCCGCCTGCTTGAGGCGGGCGAGGGCGCGGACGGCCTCTACGCGCTCGCCACCGACGTGCTGGTCGCGTTGCACAAGCGCTTCCGGCCGGAGGATGCCGCTTCCCTGTCCCTGCCGGTCTACGACGCGGCGCTGTTCGTCGAGCAGGTCATGCTGTTCGCGGACGTCTATGTGCCGGTCGCCACCGGCCGGCCGCTCGCCGACGCCGACCGCGCGGAACTCGAAGCCGCATGGGCGGGGGTGATCGCCGATGCCTGCTCGGGGCCGGCGTCGCTGCTGCTGCGCGACTACCATGTGGACAACCTGATGCGGCTGGACCGGCCGGGGGTGGCGGCGGCCGGGCTGCTGGATTTTCAGAACGCCGGGCTGGGGCCTGTCGCCTACGATCTCGTGTCGCTGCTGGAGGATGCGCGGCGCGACGTGCCGTCGGAGCTTGCGGCGCGCATGGTGGAGCGGTATGTCAGCGCGTTCCCGGACCTCGACCGGGCGGCGTTCCGCCGCTCCTGCGCGGTCCTGGGGGCGGTGCGCCACGCGCGCATCGTTGCGATCTTCACCCGTCTGGCGCTGCGCGAGCGCAAACGCGCCTATCTCGTCCACCTGCCGCGTGTCTGGCGCCTTCTGGAAGGCCAGCTCGCCAAACCCGACCTCGCTCCGGTCGCCGCGTGGTTCGACCGCCACCTGCCGCCGGGCCTTCGTGCCGATTTTGTCATTCCGGAGACGGAATTATGAGTAAGCCTTCCTGGATGCCCCGCAAGGCGATGGTGCTTGCCGCCGGCCTCGGCCTGCGCATGCGCCCGCTGACGCTGGAGCGCCCGAAACCCCTGGTCGCCGTGGGCGGCAAGCCGATGCTCGACCATGCGCTCGACCGGTTGGTGGACGCCGGCGTCGAGACCGCCGTGGTCAACGCCCACTGGCACGGCGAGATGATCGCTGCCCACCTCAAGGGCCGCAAGAAGCCGAAGATCGTCGTCTCGCACGAGGAGACGCTGCTGGAGACCGGCGGCGGCGTGAAGAAGGCGCTGCCGCACCTGGGCACCGACCCGATCTTCGTGGTCAACGCCGATATCCTGTGGCTCGACGGGCCGATGCAGGCGCTGAAGCGCGCCGCCGCCCATTGGAACCCCGAGACCATGGACGCGCTGTTGCTGCTGATGTCGACCACCAAGGCGGTGGGTTACGAGGGGCGCGGCGACTTCCACATGGACCCGCTGGGCCGTCTGACCCGCCGCGGCGAGGGGGAGATCGCGCCCTTCGTCTTCGCCGGCGTGCAGATCGTCAAGCCGGAGCTGTTCGCCAAGGACACGCCGGACGGCGCCTTCTCCACCAATCTGGTGTGGGACCGCCTGACGGAGTCCGGCCGCCTGTTCGGCCTGGCGCACGACGGCGCGTGGTTCCACATCGGCACGCCGGCGGCTCTGCTGGAGGCCGAGGAACTGCTGGCGACAGGCGGCGTCCGCTGGATCTGGCCATGAGGCGTTGCCCATGAGGCGTTGCCCATGAGCGGCCGCACGCCGCCCAACGTCTACACCATTCCGGCCGGCGCGCCGTTCGTCGACACGCTGGCCGAGGGGATCCTCGCGCGCGTCGGTGATGATCCGCTGGACCTCGCTTCCGTCACCGTCCTGCTGCCGACGCGGCGCGCCTGCCGATCGCTGCGGGAGGCGTTCCTGCGCCGCTCCGGCGGCCGGCCCATGCTGCTGCCGCGCATGAGCCCGCTGGGCGACATCGACGCCGACGCGCTCTCGCTGACCGCCGAGGAACTGCCGGGCCTGCAAGGCGCCCTGGACATGCCCGAGGCGGTGTCCGGCCTGAAGCGGCAACTGCTGCTCGCCCGGACGGTGCTGGCGGCGCCGGATCTCGCCGTGACGCTGCCGCAGGCGGCGCGCCTCGCGGCCGACCTCGGGCGCTTCGTCGATCAGGTGCAGACCGAGCGGCTGCACTTCGACCGCCTGCACGCGCTGGTGCCCGAGGACTACGCCGCGCACTGGCAGGAGACGCTGCGCTTCCTGACCATCATCACCGAGCATTGGCCGGCCATCCTCCAGCAGGAGGCCGGGGGCGTCGATCCCGCGGCGCGGCGCAACACGGTGTTGGAGACCCAGGCCCAGGTGTGGGCGGCCGAACCGCCGGCCGGGCCGGTCATCGCCGCCGGCTCGACCGGCTCGATTCCCGCCGCCGCCGATCTGCTGGCCGTTGTCGCTTGCCTGCCCAACGGCGCCCTGGTGCTGCCGGGCCTCGACCAGAGCGGCGACGACCTCGCCTGGAGCGCCGTCGCCGGGGACGAGGCGCACCCGCAGCACGGCTTGGCCAGGCTGCTGGAGAAGCTCAAGCTCGACCGCGGGGCGGTCCGCCCGTGGAACGGCGCCGCCGATCCGCGCCCGGCGCGGGCCCG
>JAEYOB010000219.1 GCA_023412175.1 Pseudomonadota bacterium
CTGACGGTGCTGGTCGCCATCGCGCTGATCGAGGGCAACTTCTCCCGCCGCATCAACGAGGTGCTGCCCAAGGACGCGCCCAGCTTCTTCTTCGTCGACGTCCAGCCCGACCAGTTCGAGCCGTTCAAACAGACCGTGCTGTCCATCCCCGGCACCAGCGGGTTCGAGGCGGTGCCGAGCCTGCGCGGCCGGCTCGCCACGGTGAACGGCGTGGAGGCGGAGAAGGCGCTGAAGAACCCGGAGAAGTCCTGGGTCATCCGCAACGAGCGTGGCATCACCTATTCCGCGGCCCCGCCGCGCAACGGCGAGATCGTCACCGGCTCCTGGTGGCCGGAGGACTATCGCGGGCCGCCGCTGCTCTCCATCCACCGCGACGTGTCGGAGGCGTTCGGGATCGGCGTGGGCGACCGCATCGGCCTGTCCATCCTCGGGCGCACCATCGAGGCCAAGGTGGCGAACGTGCGCGCTGCCGACTTCTCCACCATGGCCATCAACTTCGCGCTGGTGCTGTCGCCGGGCGTTCTGGAATCCGCGCCGCAGACCTGGATCGCCACGGTGCGCGCACCGGTCGATCGCGAGCCGGAGGTGCAGCGCGCCGTGCTGCAGCGCTTCCCCAACATCACCACCGTGCGCATCAAGGACGCGCTGGAGACGGTGTCGTCCATGCTCGGCAACATCGGCATCGCGGTGCGGCTGACGGCGGCGATCACGCTGATCGCCGGCACGCTGGTGCTGGCCGGCGCGGTGGCGGCCGGGCACCGGCGGCGGGTCTATGATTCGGTGGTGCTGAAGGTGCTGGGTGCCACGCGGAAGGACGTGCTTGGCGCCTTCCTGATGGAATATGGCCTTCTGGGACTGGTGACCGCGGTGATCTCCGGGATCATCGGCACGATCACCGCCTGGGCGATCCTGACCCGGCTGATGCGCTGGGACTGGACCTTCCTGCCCTCGGCCGTGCTGTGGACGGCGGTGCTGTGCACGGCGATCACGCTGGTCTTCGGCTTCCTGGGCACATGGCGGGCGCTGGGGCAGCCGGCCGCGCCTCTGCTGCGCAACGAATGAGCAGTCAAGCCGGCGGGCCGGGGCGTCTCCGGCCCGCCGCCCTGGCGGCATCTTGAACGACGACACCGACTCCACGATATTTTAGGGCACTGAGATCAACACTCTCTCTTGAGGAACGACTATGGCTGACCCGATTTTCCAGCGCTACGACACGACGGGCCGTGCGTTCGATCGGGGTTACTTCGACGAAGGCCTGCGCCAGCACATGCTGCGCGTCTACAACTACATGGGCCTGGGTCTGGTCGTGACCGGCCTCGTGGCGCTCTTCGTGGCGTCCAGCCCGGCCATGCTCCAGGCGATCTTCACCACGCCGCTGAAGTGGGTGGTGATGCTGGCCCCGCTGGCGTTCGTGATGGTGTTGTCGTTCGGCATCCAGCGGCTGTCCTTCGGTGCCGCGCAGGCGATCTTCTGGACCTACTGCGCCGCCATGGGCCTGTCGATGTCGGCGATCTTCCTGGTGTTCACCGGATCGTCGATCGCGTTGACCTTCTTCGTGACGGCAGGAACCTTCCTGGCGATGAGCCTGTGGGGCTACACCACGAAGCGTGATCTGTCGGGCATGGGCTCGTTCCTGATCATGGGCCTGATCGGCATTCTGATCGCCGGCCTGGTCAACATCTTCCTGGCGTCGAGCGCCTTGCAGTTCGCCATCTCGGTGCTGGGCGTGCTGATCTTCACGGGCCTGACCGCCTACGACACGCAGCGCATCAAGGAAGAGTACGCCGAGGGCTACGACCGCGAGAGCCAGGGCAAGCTGGCTCTCATGGGCGCCCTGACGCTGTACCTGGACTTCATCAACCTGTTCCAGTTCATGCTGTCCTTCCTGGGCCAGCGCAACGACTAAAGGAAAAGGGGCGGCCGAGCCGCCCCTTTCGGGAAGGAACCCGGAGCCGATCCCCTCGGCTCCGGGTTTTTTCGTGCCCTTACTTCTTCTTGACCAGAGCGCACTCCGACTCCGCGAGCGGGCGATAGGCCTCCGCCGCCGGGATGACCGACTTGATGTTGTAGTAGTCCCACGGTCCCTTGCTCTCGGCCGGCTGCTTCACCTGCACCAGATACATGTCGTGGACCATGCGGCCGTCCTCGCGCAGGCGGCCGTTGCGGGCGAAGAAGTCCTTGATGGGGAGTTCCCGCATCTTGGCGACCACGGTCTTGCCCTCGTCGCTCGCAGCCGCCTGGACCGCCTTCAGGTAGTGCGCCACGGCCGAGTAGGTGCCGGCCTGCACCATGGTCGGCATGTTGCCGCCGTTGCGCTCGGCGAAGCGCTTGGCGAACGCGCGGCTCTCGTCGTCCATGTCCCAATAGTAGCCGGTCGTCAGCATCAGGCCCTGCGCCGTGTCCAGGCCGAGGGCATGAATGTCGGAGATGAAGATCAGCAGACCCGCCAGCGACTGGCCGCCCTGGGTGATGCCGAACTCCTTGGCCTGCTTGATGGCGTTGGTGGTGTCGGTGCCGGCGTTCGCCAGCCCGATCACCTTGGCGCCCGAGCCCTGGGCCTGCAGCAGGAAGGACGAAAAGTCGCTGTTCGGGAAGGGGTGGCGGACGCTGCCCAGCACCTTGCCGCCGCCGCCCTTGACGAAGGACGAGGTGGTGGCCTCAAGGTCGCGGCCGAAGGCGTAGTCGGCGGTCAGGAAGTACCAGGTGTCGCCGCCGTTCTTGACGGTGGCCGCCCCGGTGCCCTTGGCCAGCGCGTAGTTGTCGTAGGCCCAGTGGATGCCGGTGGGAGCGCAGTTGGCGCCGGTCAGCGCGGTGGTGCCGGCGCCGGTGTTGATGGTGACGATCCCGCGCTCCGCGGCGAGCTGCTGCACGGCGAGGCCGACGGACGAGGTGACGAGATCGAGGATGACGTCCACGCCATCGGTGTCCACCCACTTGCGGGCCACTGCCGAGGCGATGTCGGGCTTGTTCTGGTGGTCGGCGGAAAGCAGCTCAACGGGCTTGCCGTCGATCTTGCCGAAATCCTCGATGGCCATCTGGGCTGCCACAACCGAGCCCTGGCCCGCGATCGCGGAATAGGTGCCGGAAAGATCCGTCAGCACGCCGATCTTGACGCCGTTGTTGCTCAACTGCGCCGCGTGCGCGTGCGACGCCATGGCCACGGCGGAAAGGCCGGCCATGAGAACGGCATAGAACGTGCCCCGCTTCATGCATTTGCTCCCTTTTCGTATTATACGGCTTGGAATGTTCAGTGACCGGGATCACCCTAAGGGACGAGCGGGTATAGCGCAACGCTGCGTTCGCCGGATCACCCACGCGACATTGGCGCCGCGGGCTGTTCATGACCGGTGTATCCCCACCGCGCAGCAGGATGCCGCCAGGAGGGCGCGGAAGAGGCAGATATCGGGAAAAGGAGCGGCGCGCCCTACAGCGCCGCGTCGAGCATCTCGGCGGCGACGATCCGGTCCTTGCCGGCCTGCTTGGCGAGATACATGCGGTGGTCGGCGAGTTCCACCAGCCGCTCCCAATCCTCGGGACGGTCGGTCAGGTACTCGGCGATGCCGATGCTGGCGGTCTGCGCCGTGCCGTCCGGCCGGGTGCCCAGGCCGATCTGGCGCAGCCGCTCGGCCGCCGCCCGCGCCCCCTCGCGCCCGGTGTTGGGCATTACCAGCAGGAACTCCTCGCCGCCCCAGCGCACCAGGATGTCGCTTTGCCGCAGCATGCCGCGTATGGCGTCGGCCGCCTTGCGTAGCACCCGGTCGCCCTCGTCGTGGCCGTGGCGGTCGTTGACCTTCTTGAAGTCGTCCAGATCGACGAACACCAGCGCCAGCGGGTGGTCGCTGCGCTGGGCGTGCGCGAACTGGAGGCGCAGCAGCTCCTCGCCGATTCGCCGGCCGAAGGCGCTGGTCATGACGTCGTGCGCGGCCTGATCGACCAGGGACATCATGAAGTGCAGCTGGCTCATCGCCGCCAGCGTCGCCACCACGGTGATCAACGCCAGCAGCCACAGGGCGCCGACATAGCTGGGGAACGGGAAGACCAGCGACCCGTACAACCCCGCCGCCAGGTGCGCCGACAGCAGCGGCATCGCGAAGATCAAGCCTTCCAGCGCCGTCAGCGGGAAGACGCTGAGACCCGCCACCATGACGAAGGGCAGGAACGCATAGCCCGCCGCCAGGGCGCCGGCAACGCCGACGACCTCGTGTTCGTTCAGCATGGGGTGGGACAGCAGGAAGAACACGGTGGGCACCGCCAGCAGCAGCGCCAGGCCGCGCCAGGCCGATCCCATGTCGTCGCTGACCCGGTAGCCCAGAGCCAGCGCGCCGAACGCCAGGCTGGCGACGACGCGCAGCATGGCCAGCCAGCCCCACAGCGGCCATTCGAAGATGAAAATGTCGATGCCGATCCATAGCGGCGTCAGCAGGGCGAACGCCGCCGCCACCATCCGGACGCGCGAATGGATAAGAACGGCCCGTCGACGCTGGATGATCGGCGTGTGCCCGCCGGGGTGCATCAAGTCGCGCAGCTGCTCGAAGGACAGATCACCGCTCACGGCCTGGAACGCCCTCTCCGCGAATCGCCTGAGGAGATTCAAGGCCCCTGGATACACGCGATCCTCCCTCCCGGCAACGTACTTCACTGTGAAATTGTTGGCATGCGTGCACGCACCGGTAAAGTCCACCCAGGCTACCGGGGGCTTTCGCGGGATTGGTTAAAAATTCTTGGTGCAACCACTGCCCGTCAAGCCGCAAGTGGTATGACCGCCTGCGACGCGATGACACGACGACAAAAGAAAACGGGAGGGCAACGCCCTCCCGTCCGTCCGTCGGCCCAGGGGTGAAAGCCCCGGACTATTCCTTCAGGTCTTCCCACAGCTCCTTCACCTTGGCGAAGAAGCCTTCGGACTGCGGGTTGGTGCCGCCTTCCTTGCCGCCGGCCTTCTCGAACTCGCGCAGCAGCTCCTGCTGGCGCTTGTTGAGGTTCATCGGCGTCTCGACCATGGCCTGGATGTACATGTCGCCGCGGTGCGGGCTGCGCAGCACCGACATGCCCTTGCCCTTCAGGCGGAACTGATGGCCCGACTGGGTACCGGCCGGCACCGTGATCTTGGCCCGCGTGCCGTCGATGGAGGGAACCTCCACCGTGCCGCCCAGCGCCGCCGTCACCATCGGGATCGGCACCCGGCAGTGGATGTTGGCGCCATCGCGCTGGAACAGCGGGTGCGGGGCAAGCGCCAGGAAGATGTAGAGGTCACCCGGCGGGGCGCCGCGCAACCCCGCCTCGCCCTCGCCGGCCAGACGGATGCGGGTGCCGTCCTCGACGCCGGCGGGGATGTTGACCTGAAGGGTCTTCTCCTTGCGCTGGCGCCCGGCGCCGCCGCAGCTCTTGCAGGCGTCCTTGATGATACGGCCCTGGCCGTGGCAGGCCGGGCAGGTGCGTTCGATGGTGAAGAAGCCCTGCTGCGCGCGCACCTTGCCGTGGCCGGCGCAGGTCGGACAGGCGACCGGCTGCGTGCCCGCCGCCGCGCCCGAGCCGCTGCAGCTCTCGCACGCCACCGAGGTCGGCACCCGCACCGTCGCCTGCGAGCCCTTGAAGGCCTCCTCCAGGCTGATCTCAAGATTGTAGCGCAGGTCCTGGCCTCGGCCGGAGCCGCCGCCCTGGCGACGGCCGCCGCCGCCCATGAACTCGCCGAACATCTCGTCGAAAATGTCGGCGAAGCCACCGCCGAAATCGAAACCGCCACCACCGCCGAAGCCGCCCGGTCCGCCGCGGCCGCCGTTCTCGAACGCCTGATGGCCGAAGCGGTCGTAGGCGGCGCGCTTCTGCTCGTCCTTCAGGACGTCGTAGGCTTCGTTGATTTCCTTGAATTTATGCTCGGCTTCTTCGTTCCCGGGGTTGCGGTCCGGGTGGTACTGCATCGCGAGCTTGCGGTACGCCTTCTTGATCTCGTCCGCGCTGGCGGTCTTCGCCACACCGAGCAGTTCGTAATAGTCCTGTTTCGCCATAGAGCCCCGAGCGCCTCGCGTTCGACCCGACATACCGTTCCGGCCCGCTTCCTGGGTGGCAGCGGGCCGGAGGGTATAACACGGGTCCGGTCAGACCCGGCGTGACTTACGCCGACTTCTTCTTGTCGTCGTCGACTTCCTCGAAGTCGGCGTCGACGACGCCCGGCTCGGCCTGACCGGCGCCGGCGCCGGCACCGGCCGCACCGGCACCGGCCGCACCCGCGGCGTCACCGGCACTGGCCTTGTACATGGCCTCGCCGATCTTCATCGAAGCCTGGGCCAGCGCGTCGGTCTTCGACTTGATCGCGGCCAGATCGTCGCCGTCCAGCACAGCCTTCAGGTCGGCGATGGCGCGCTCCGCGGCTTCCTTCTCGGCGGCCGGGACCTTGCCCTCGCCGTCCTTGATGGAACGCTCGGTGGTGTGGATCAGGCCATCCGCCTGGTTGCGGACGTCCACCAGCTCGCGCCGCTTCTTGTCCTCGGCGGCATGCGCCTCGGCGTCCTTCACCATCTTCTGGATGTCGGCGTCCGACAGGCCGCCCGAGGCCTGGATGCGGATCTGCTGCTCCTTGCCGGTCGCCTTGTCCTTGGCCATCACCGAGACGATGCCGTTGGCGTCGATGTCGAAGGTCACCTCGACCTGCGGCACGCCGCGCGGGGCCGGCGGGATGCCGACAAGGTCGAACTGGCCCAGCATCTTGTTGTCCGCCGCCATCTCGCGCTCGCCCTGGAAGACGCGGATGGTCACGGCCGTCTGGTTGTCCTCGGCGGTCGAGAAGACCTGGCTCTTCTTGGTCGGCACCGTGGTGTTGCGGTCGATCAGGCGGGTGAACACGCCGCCCAGCGTCTCGATGCCCAGCGACAGCGGGGTCACGTCGAGCAGCAGGACGTCCTTCACCTCGCCCTTCAGCACGCCGCCCTGGATGGCGGCGCCGATGGCGACCACCTCGTCCGGGTTGACGCCGCGGTGCGGCTCGCGGCCGAAGAACTGCTTCACCGCGTCGAAGACCTTCGGCATGCGGGTCATGCCGCCGACCAGGATCACCTCGTCGATCTCGCTGGCCTTCAGACCGGCGTCCTTGAGGGCCGCCTTGCACGGCTCGATGGTGCGCTGGACGAGGTCGTCGACCAGGGCCTCCAGCTTGGACCGCGTCATCTTGACGTTGAGGTGCTTCGGCCCGGACTGGTCGGCGGTGATGAAGGGCAGGTTCACCTCGGTCTGCGTGGTCGAGGACAGCTCGATCTTCGCCTTCTCCGCGGCCTCCTTGAGGCGCTGGAGGGCCAGCTTGTCCTTGCGCAGGTCGATGCCCTGCTCCTTTTTGAACTCGTCGGCGAGGTAGTCGATGATGCGGGCGTCGAAGTCCTCGCCGCCGAGGAACGTGTCGCCGTTGGTCGATTTCACCTCGAACACGCCGTCGCCGATCTCCAGCACGGAGATGTCGAATGTGCCGCCGCCGAGGTCGTACACCACGATGGTGCCCGAGCCCTTCTTCTCAAGCCCGTAGGCGAGCGCCGCGGCCGTCGGCTCGTTGATGATGCGCAGGACTTCCAGGCCGGCGATCTTGCCGGCGTCCTTGGTGGCCTGGCGCTGGGCGTCGTTGAAGTAGGCGGGGACGGTGATGACCGCCTGGGTCACCTTTTCGCCCAGATAGCTCTCCGCCGTCTCCTTCATCTTGCCGAGGATGAAGGCGCTGATCTGGCTGGGGCTGTACTTCTTGCCGAACGACTCGACCCAGGCGTCGCCGTTGTCGCCGGAGATGATCTTGTAGGGCACCAGGCCCTTGTCCTTCTCGGTCAGCGGATCGTCGTAGCGGCGGCCGATCAGACGCTTGATCGCGAAAAGGGTGTTCTCGGGGTTGGTCACCGCCTGGCGCTTGGCCGGCTGACCGACCAGACGCTCGCCGTTCTGCGCGAAGGCCACCATGGACGGGGTGGTGCGCGCACCCTCGGCGTTCTCGATCACCTTGGCGCTGGAGCCTTCCATCACGGCCACGCACGAGTTGGTGGTGCCGAGGTCGATGCCAATCACTTTGCTCATGTCTAAACCTCTGTTTTCCGGCAGATCGGCGGCGGCCCAGTGAACCGGCACCGCCGTGATCCCCATTCGGTTCGGTTGGAACGGTCGGGGTGAACGCGACTGTCGCCGGAGATATAGGCAGGTGCGCCACAGCGTGCAACGCCCTCACGCGTCGTCGATGCGCGAAGATGAGGCGTTCGGGCGAACAGGCGCGCCGGCCGGTCACCCGCGCCACGCGGAACATAAGAACATGACTGCATACAGAGATATGTTCCGTATATATGGCCAAACGCCATATCTCTTACCAGAACGCGAAGCACCGATACAGTATCGCAACCATTAAAATCGGACAAACCGCCGCCATTAACCTTCCGTTAACAGCAATTATCCGCCCCCGGACGGCGCGACCAATTGTCCACCGCCGGCCGACTACTGCATGCCACAAGAATCTAATAGTGAAGACCGTACGCATTTATGTTATATGCTGCCGCAACGCGATGCCGGTCTTGACGCAAGAACGTTGCGGTCGGCCATTGATATCTCCGCAGATAACCTTGCTTAAGGGTGAGCTGATGTTCGAAGACCGGCGCGGCGTGGCGCTTGCCATCAAGTCCTGCCTCGACAGCCTGAAAGACGACGCCGCGCGCAGCGATCTCGACGATCTGGCGCGTTTCATCGGCTTGGCCGCCATGGCGGCCGAGGAGGCCGCTATGGCGGCCGATCCCAAGGCCATGCAGCTCAAGGCCCTGATGGCCGGCGGCGTCGGCCACTGTTGATCGGGACACGGCTGCCTTCCGGGGCGGGGGCAGCGACGCCCCCGACCTGTCCTTCTACAAAAGCTCCCTACAAAAGCTCTGCCGCCCGGATGGCGGCGTCGAGCCCGGCGAGATTCGAGACGTGCGGCTCCTGCCCGTCGAACAGCGCCGGCAGCGTGTAGCTGAACATCGCCACCCGTACCCGCCCGTCCCGCACATGGCCGAGCAGCCAGAGGTAATGGCTCTCGGTGCGGCCATCCTCCTCGGTCACCATGACGGCCTGGGCGAAGCGGGCACCGTCCTCCCGGCCCTCGACGCTGCGGTCGCTCACCCGCGCGTCGTCCGGCCGCACGAAACGCAGCACCATCTCGTGCAGCATCGCCTCCGCCGGTTCGCCGGCGCGCGGGGTGCGCTCGTCCGCCAGCACGCGCAAGGCGCCGCCGCCCGAGTCGGCCGGGTGGAAGGCCAGCACCTCGATTCCTTCGCGGTCCTCGGACGAGACCGTCCAGCCCATGGGCACGCGGAAGCGCACCGTCCCGGCCCACTCCACCGCCTTCCAATCCTCGTTCATCCGCTCCTCCGCCTGGAATCGGCGTGACCATAAGCCGTTCCAGCCGCCGGTCCAGCCTTGATCGCCGGCAAGCCAGTGCCCATGAAACCCGCATGATCGTCTCGGCAAGCTACCGCACCGACATTCCCGCCTTCTACGGCCGCTGGTTCCTCAACCGCCTGAACGCGGGATTCGCCCGCGTCGCCAACCCCTACGGCGGGCCGCCGGGACGGGTCGATCTGACGCCGGCGGCGGTGGACGGCTTCCTGTTCTGGACCCGGAACCTCGCTCCTTTCCAGGAAGCGCTGGCTGCGGTCGACGCCCGCGGCACGCCCTTCGTCGCACAGCTCACCGTCACCGCCTACCCCCGCGCGCTGGAGCGTTCGGTGATCGCCTGGGAAGAGGCCGTGGCGCAGATGCGTGCCGTCCGCGACCGCTGGGGACCGCGGGCGGTGGTGTGGCGCTACGACCCCATCGTCATGACCTCGCTGACGCCGCCGGCCTGGCATCGGGAGAGCTTCGCCCGGCTGGCCGGCGCGTTGCGCGGCGTGACCGACGAGGTCACCACATCCTTCCTGCAGCCCTACCGCAAGACCGCCCGCAACCTCGACGCGGCGGCGCGGGCCGCCGCCTTTTCCTGGCACGACCCGGAACCGGAGGAAAAGCGCGCCCTGCTCGGCGGCCTCGCCGGCATCGCGGCGGAGCACGGCATGGCGCTCACCCTGTGCACGCAGCCGGATCTGG
The DNA here is from genome assembly GCA_023412175.1 of Pseudomonadota bacterium. Classification (GTDB taxonomy): domain Bacteria; phylum Pseudomonadota; class Alphaproteobacteria; order Azospirillales; family Azospirillaceae; genus Azospirillum. The sequence continues at coordinate 10,072 of JAEYOB010000219.1, forward strand.
CGGAGTCGCCCGGCGTGACGCCGGCACGCTGCGTCGATGCCGCCCGCCTGTCGGAGGTGGCCGGCGCTCCCGTCAAGGCGAGGCAGAAGGGCAACCGCCCCGGCTGCCTGTGCGCCGAGAGCCGCGACATCGGAGCCTACGACACCTGCCCGCATGGCTGCGTCTACTGCTACGCGGTATCGAACCGCGCCGTCGCGCGCACCCGCGTCCAGGCCCATGACCCGGAGGGCGAATTCCTCTTCAGTCCGGCGCCGCGGGGTTGAGCCGGGCCAGCGCCCGGCAGAACCGCAACGCCGTGGCGGACTCCCCGAAATCCGCCTGGAGGTAGGTGTCCGTGCGGGCGACCGGCGGCGCCAGCCGGCCGTCGCACTTGCGCGCGAAGGCATCGGCGGCGCGCGCCCAGGTCTCGTCGAAGCTGCCGGTCGAGGCGTGCAGCACCGGAATGTCCCCCGCCACCGCAACCCGGAAGCCGCCCAGATGGGCGCGGAAGCTGAAATCCACGTCGTAGAGGTGGAAGCCGTCGAAGGTCCGCGCGTCAAAACCGATGGCCGCGGCGACGTCGCGCCGCGCGGCGATCAGCAAGCCGTCCAGCGCCTGGATCCCGCCCATCAGGCCGTGGTGCGGATAGTACACGGACACTGAACAGCTGCCGTCCGGCAGAACATGCACCACCTGTCCGCGCAGATGCGGCCAGCCCGACGATACCCACCCCGGCCCGCTGAGCCGCGTCGTCCCGGCGAGGCCGAGCACGTCGGCGTGGCGCAGATGGCCGACCATGCGGTGGACCGCATCGGCCGGCAGGGTCACGTCGTCGTGCGAGAACACCACGATCCCGCCGCTGGCCTGCGCCAGTCCCTCGGTGTAGCCGGCGGACAGCGAAGACGGACCAACGATGGGAATCACCTCGCCGGGCCAGCCGGCCAGCAACGCCTCCCAATGCGCCACGGCACGCGCCGAGCGGGCCTCGTCCGGGCTGCACACGATGGCGGAGACCGCCACATCACCGCCGGGCGGCGGCGGCGGCGGCGGCGCCAGCGGCGAACACGTGGGCTGTGACCGCTCCGCCAGCGTGCGGACGATGGTGGACAGGTTGCGCAGGGCCGGGAGATGCGCCGGCGCGTGGCGCAGAGCGGTGCGCAGCCAGCGCACGCCGGCCAGGGTGCACCCGAGCCCGAGGGCAGTGCCGCCGCAGGCCGACAGCACGTCCGGATCCGTCGGCGCCGTCCGGCAGGCTTCGCGCAGGGCGGCGACCGTCCCCGCGGTCTCGTGCTTCAGGCTGCGGACTTGGGCCAGCGCCATCCAGCCCTGCGGGTCGGCCGGGTCCGTCAGGGTCGCGTCGACGCAGACCTGCTCGGCGGCATCGAGCTGTCCGGAACGCACCAGCGCGGCTGCATGGGCGAGGAACTCCGCAGGCACCCGTCGCTTCTCCTTCGTGCGCTCCAAGCCTCTCCGCAAGCGGAAAGGGGTTTTCCGCCTACGGACAGACCTTCTTGACGGTCTCGACCAGCTTTTCGGGGTTGAAGGGCTTGACCAGCCAGCCGGTGGCGCCGGCTTCGCGGCCGGCGGTCTTCTTGGCGGGGTCGGCCTCGGTGGTCAGC
>JAEYOB010000267.1 GCA_023412175.1 Pseudomonadota bacterium
GCGCTGCGCCGCGCCGTGGGGCGGACGCGCGCCGACCTCGGTGGGCAGGGCGTCAGCGCCGCCGACGGCTCGGGCGAGGCGATCCTTCTCGGCCTCGTCGGCGACGCCGAAAAAGAAAGTCGTTCCGCCGCGCAGGTGGACCAGCTCAAGCGCCAGGCCATCCAGCAGGAGCTGGACAACGCCCGGCGCCGCAACCTGCTCGAACAGGCGCAGCTCGCCCAGCGTCAGCGGCTGGAGTTCATGAGCAAGTACTTCTGACGCCGCAAAGCCTCCGGAGCCCCCATGCCCCTGACCATTCAGATCCCGCGCGGCACGCCGCGCGTGCAGTATGTCGCCGACGGCGCGCTGGCGGCTTTCGCGTTCCCGTTCCCGATCTTCGCCGCCGGGGATCTTCAGGTGTTCCTCGGCGCCGCGCTGCAATCCACCGGCTACACGGTCGCCGGGGCCGGCGCCACGGCGGGCGGCACGGTGACCTTCGCCACGCCGCCGGCCGCCGGCACGTCGGTCACCCTGCGCCGCCGCGTGCCCATCGAGCGCATCTCCGACTTTCTGGACAGCGGCCCGCTGCCAGCCAGCACGCTGAACAAGGAGTTCGACGTGCTCACCGCCGGGCTGCAACAGGTGGTCGGCGACCAGGAGCTGATGCTGCGCTACGCCGACACCGACCTGCCGGCCAGCCCGGTGCTGCCCGGCCGCGCCGTGCGGGCCGGCAAGCTGCTGGCCTTCGACAGCACCGGCAACCCCAGCGTCCGCCTGCCGGTGGACGAGCAGGCGCTGTCCACCTACGTCCCCGCCGCCCCCGGCGCGGTCGCCCGGCCGATCCGCGATAAGCTGGGCGACGCCGTGTCGGTCAAGGATTTCGGGGCGGTCGGCGACGGCACGGTGGACGACACCATCGCCATCCAGGCGGCGCTGACCGCCGCGTCCGCGGTCTTTCTGCCGCCCGGCGCCTACCGCGTCACCAATACGATCACGGTGGGTTACGGCAAGACGCTGTTCGGGGCCGGGCAGTCGTCGATCCTGCGGGCGGCGGGCAACGGCTTCGACCTCGTCCACCTGCCGGACGGCTACGCCACGCTGCGCGACCTGCGGCTGGAGAATGGGCTGGCCGGTGTCCGCCTGTTCGGCCGCGACGGGCCGTGCGTGCAGAATTCGCTGGCCGACCTCACGGTGTGGGAGGCCGTCTACGGACTGGTGTTCGACGGCTACACCTCGCCGGACCGGCCGACCTATTGGAACAACGTGACGCGCGTGCTGGTGGCGCGTCCGTCCGTCCACGGCGTCTGGCTGACCCGGAGCGGGGCGGGGGACACGCCGAACGCCAACCGCTTCCAGGCCGTGCGGGTCTACTCGCTGTCGGCGCCGATCGCCGGCAGCGGCTTCTTCGTCGAGCACGGCCGGTACAACAACGCCTTCACCGACTGCGAGGCCAACCTGTCCACCGACGCGCACTCCTGCTTCCGGGTGGGCGCGGACACCGACAAGAACCTGATCGTCAACCTCTACTGCGAGACGCTGGGCGGCGTGCCCAACGTGGTGCTGGACGAAGGCTCGGTGGAGACCGGCATCATCAACCTGTTCTCGGCCAGCGCCGGGCCGGCAATCCAGGATTTCTCGGGCGGGCGCTACACCGCGCACAACGCCGGCTATCCCGAGAAGAACCGCCTGGGTCCGACCCGCGTCAGCCAGCTGGTGGTCGAGGCGCTGCGCTACGACACCGAGTACGTCGAACCGGACAGCGGCGGACTGGTGGAGTTGGACCTCGCCAGCTCGATCTATCTGGTCAGTTCCTACGGCGGCGCCGTCCAGGCGCGGCTGCCGGCCGCGGGCGCCGCCAACGGGCACACGGTGACCATCAAGAAGACCGACGCCTCGGCCAACCCGGTGACGATCACCGAGGCCGGCGGCCCCGGCCCGGACGGCCGCACGGCGACGCTCGGCAGCCGCTACGACTTCGTGACGGTGGTGTCCAACGGCGCGGGCTGGTGGATCGTCGCCGGCAGCAGCCTGCCCGGCAACGCCGCCTACCATGAGGCGCCCGGCCTGTTCGAGCCGGACCTGACGCGCGGCCTCTATCTGGTCAGTGCCTGGAGCGGCGCGGTCGAGGTGCGGCTGCCGGCGCCCAGCGCGCCGCACGCCGTGGGCCGCACCGTCACCGTCAAGAAGGCCGACCAGTCCGGCCACGCCGTCACCGTCACCAAGCAGGGCGGCGGCGGCCCCGACAACGAGGCGATCCCGCTCACCGGCTACGGCCACGCGGTGACCGTCATGTCGAACGGGGCGGGCTGGCACATCGTGGGGCGCAACCGGTGACCGGTCCCCCCTTCAAGGACTTCGTCGATGCCTGGAACGAGCGGCAGGAGCTGACGACCCCGCCGCACCACCACCGCATCGCCGGGTGGCTGGCCGCGGCGCTGGAGGCCGGCGAGCGGCACCTGCTGCTGATGGCTTTCCGGGGCGCGGGGAAATCGACGCTGGTCGGGCTGTTCGCGGCGTGGCTGCTGCTGACCGACCCCAACCGGCGTCTGCTGGTGCTGGCCGCCGACCTCCGGCTCGCCAAGAAGATGGTGCGCAACGTCAAGCGCATCATCGAGCGCCATCCGATGACCGGGGGGCTGAAGCCCAAGGAGCGCGACCAGTGGGCGTCCGACCAGTTCACCGTGGTCCGCCCGCGCGAGCTGCGCGACCCGTCCATGCTGGCCAGCGGCATCGACGGCAACATCACCGGCAGCCGTGCGGACGTGGTGATCTGCGACGACGTCGAGGTGCCCAAGACCTCCGACACCGCGCCGAAGCGCGAGCAGCTCCGCGAACGTCTGCGGGAGATCGACTATCTGCTGGTGCCCGACGGGGTGCAGCTCTACGTCGGCACGCCGCACAGCTGGTACACGATCTACGCCCGCGAGGCGCGGGAGGAGGCGGGCGAAACGCACGCCTTCCTCGAAGGCTTCCACCGCTTCGAGCTGCCGATCCGCGACGGGGCCGGACGCAGCGCCTGGCCGAAGCGCTTCTCCGAGGCGCACATCGACAAGCTGCGGCAGCGCGTCGGCCTCAACACCTTCGAGAGCCAGATGATGCTGAAGCCCACCCCGGCCAGCGCGACCCGGCTCAACCCCGACGACCTGCGCCGGTACGAGGGCGAGCTGGAGTGCCGCACCGCGCAGGGCGAGACGGTGCTGACGTTGAACGGCATCCGCATGGTCTCCGCCACCGCGTGGTGGGATCCGGCGGTGTCGCGCCTGGACGGCGACGGGCGGACGACCGGGGACGACAGCGTCGTCGCCGCGGTCTTCTCCGATGCCAAGGGCAGCCACTACCTGCACCGGGTGCTCTACCTGAAGGTCGATCCCTCCGACCCGGAGAACGAGGCGCGGCAGCAATGCCGCCTCGTCGCCCGCTTCCTGCGGGAACTGCACCTGCCCGGCGTGTACGTGGAGACCAACGGGCTCGGCACCTTCCTGCCCGGCTTTTTGCAGGAGGAGGTGAAGCGGGCGCGGGTCGGTGCCTCGGTGACCGGCCGGGCGTCCAGCAAGTCGAAGGCGCGCCGCATCGTCGAGGCGTTCGAGGCGCGCCTCGCTGCCGGCCGCATCCACGCCCACGCCAGTGTCTGGGAGACGCCCTTCGTGCGCGAGATGCGCGAGTGGCGGCCCGCCGGCCGCCAGCGCGGCCACGACGACGCGCTCGACGCGGTGGCTGGCTGCATCCTGTCCGAGCCGCTGCGCTTCGACGGCACTCCGCCTCCCGCCCGCCGCCCCGACTGGCGGCCCGGCCCGCTCGTCGCGCCG
>JAEYOB010000315.1 GCA_023412175.1 Pseudomonadota bacterium
CCAATAGCCGAAGGCGGCGGCGATGGCCTGCACCAGCGCCGTGCCGAGGACGCCGTGCACGACCCCGATGATGGTGGTCGCCGCCACGTCCAGCGACTGCCGCGCCCGCGCGCCGGCGATCTGCCCCATGACGCTGCGCAGCCGGTCGACCGCCGCGCGGCCGTCGCGGTAGAGGAAGAAGGCGATGAAGACGCTGATCGCGATCAGCGACGTCCCGGAAAGGAGTTCGCCGCCGCTCGCGAGGATCCAGTCGCGGATCTGGCCGAAATGGGGCTGGACCAACGCCCGCAGGTCGGTCTCGCCGCTCGCCGCCGTCCGCCAGAACTCCTGCATCCGGTCGCCGAGCAGGGGAAGTCCGGCTAGGGTGTCGGGCAGGGGCGGCAGCCCCCGGTCCATGGCGGCGTGGAGGGCTTCGAAGACGCTGTAGACGTTCTCGGACAGCTTCACGCCGAGGACGACGAGCGGGCCGACGAGCAGCGTCATCACCGCCAGGCTCATGACGGCCGCCGAGAGGGTGGTGCGGCCGCCGAGCGCGCGTTCGAGGCGCCGGTGGAGCGGCCAGGTGCTGAAGGTGAGGATGATCGCCCACAGGATGGCCGCGATGAAGGGCCGGAGCACGACGAAGCAGCCGACCACGAGGACCAGCATCAGGGACAGGACGAGGGCCTTGCGGACATAGCCCATCTCGTAGCGGTCCGTGGCGTCCGGCGCCTCGGAATACGGGATCCGCCGGTCGTGAAGGAAATCCGTCATGATTCGTCCCTCGAAGCCTTGCGTGCGCCGTCATGCGCCGCTGGTTGCTCCCTTGGTCGGCGCCTGTCCGTGCGGGGGGATCGCCTCGTCGTGCCTGGGCCTGGCGGCGGCGTGCGCTTCCGCCTCGGGTTCGTGGATGCGGAACCAGGCGACGTAGAGCGCAGGCAGGAACAACAGTGTCAGCAGGGTCGCCACGATCAGGCCGCCGATGATCGCGTACGCCATGGGGCCCCAGAAGACCTCCGGCGCGATCGGGATCATGCCCAGGCTGGCCGCAGCGGCGGTCAGCAGGATCGGCCGCACGCGGTGCATGGTGGCGTTGATCACCGCGTCCCAGGGATGCTCGCCCGCCTCCAGGTGCTCATCGATCTGGGCGATCATGATGACCGAGTTGCGGACGATCATGCCGATCAGCGCCACCACGCCGAGGATGGCGACGAAGCCCAGCGGCGTGCCGGTCGGCAGCAGCGCCGCGACGACGCCGATCAGGCCGAGCGGGGCGACGCTGATCACCAGGAAGAGCTTCTGGAAGCTCTGCAACTGGATCATCAGGATGGTGAGCATGACGAAGATCATGATCGGGAAGACCGCGGTGATCGAGGCCATGCCCTTGGCGCTGTTCTCCACCGTGCCGCCGACCTCGATGGAGTAGCCGGGCGGCAGGCTGCGCCGCAGATCGCCCACGGCGGGGGCGAGTTGCTGCACCACCGTGGCCGCCTGGAGCGGCGGCACCAGATCGGCCTGGACGGTGATCGTCGGCAGGCGCGCGCGCCGCCAGATCAGGGGCTGCTCCAGGTCGTAGCGCAGGGTGGCGACGTCTCCCAGCGGCACGGTGCGGCCGTCCGGGATCGCCACCTGCAGGTTGCGCAGCGTCTCGATGGAACTGCGCTCCGCGTTGCTCGCCTGGGCGACGACGTCGATCAGGTAGATGCTGTCGCGCACCTCGGTGATGGCCGCGCCCGACACCGTCGCGTTCAGCGCCTGGGTGAGGGACTTGGAGCTGATGCCGAGCTGGCGGGCCTTGTCCTGGTCCACATCGACGCGCACGACCTTCGACGGCTCGTTCCAGTCGTAGTTGATCAGCAGCGTGTACGGGTTCGAGCCGATGGTGTCGGCCATCCGGGAGGCGAGCGCCCGCACCTCGCCGACGTCCGGCCCGGAAACCCGGTACTGGATCGGCCAGCCGACCGGCGGCCCCAACTCCAGCGGGCTGACCCGCGTGCTCAGGTCTGAGAACTCCGCGTTCAGCACCGTCTCCAGCCGGGCGCGGACGGCGTCACGGACCTTGTAGCCCTTCGTCACCACCACGGCCTGGGCGAAGTAGTCGTTGGCGAGCTGGACGTCCAGCGGCAGGTAGAAGCGCACGGCGCCCTGGCCGATGTAGACGCTCCAGTGATCGATGTCCGGGTCGGCCGCCAGCACCTTCTCGAACCGGTCCACCGTGTCCCGCGTCGCCTTGATCGAAGCGGTCTGCGGCAGAGTCAGGTTGACCAGCAGCTCCGGCCGGTCGGATGCGGGGAAGAACTGCTGCTGGACGAAGCGCATGCCGAACACCGACAGCCCGAACAGCAGCAGCGTCGCCACGATCACCAGCCAGCGCGCCCGCATGGCCATGCGCAGGCTCGACCGGAACAGGCGCATCAGCCGGCCCGGCTCGTGGGAATGCTGCTTCTTCGGGTTGGCGCGCAGCATGTTCACGCCGATCAGCGGGGCGAACATGACCGCTACGATCCAGGAGAACAGCAGCGCCATGGCGACGACGGCGAACAGCGAGAAGCAGTATTCCGCCGCACCGCCCTGGGCGAAGCCGATCGGGATGAAGCCGGCCACGGTGATCAGGGTGCCGGTCAGCATGGGGAACGCGGTGGAGGTGTAGGCGAAGGTCGCTGCCTTCTCCAGGCTGGAGCCCTCCTCCAGCTTGGTGATCATCATCTCCACGGTGATCATGGCGTCGTCCACCAGCAGGCCGAGCGCGATGATCAGCGCGCCCAGCGAGATGCGCTGCAGTTCGATCCCGAAATAGGCCATGCCGATGAAGGTCATCGCCAGCACCAGCGGGATCGAGGTCGCCACCACCACGCCGGCGCGCAGGCCGAGGCTGACGAAACTGACCGCTAGGACGATGACGACCGCTTCCTTCAGCGCCTTGGTGAAGCCGGCGACCGACTCCTCGACCACCACGGACTGGTTGGCGACGAGATGGACGCCGATGCCCACGGGCAGGTTGGCTTCGACCTGGCGCATCCGTTCGCGGATGCCCTCGCCGAAGGCCAGCACGTTGCCGCCGGCGGTCATGGAGATGATCATGCCGATGGCGGGCTCGCCGTTGTAGCGGAAGATCGGCGTCGGCGGGTCGGCGTAGCCGCGCCGGACCTGCGCCAGATCGGCCAGCCGGTAGAACTTGTCGTTGGCCCGCAGGCTGATCGCCCGCAGGCTTTCCTCGGAGGTGAAGGCGCCGCTCACCCGGACCGTCACCTTCTCGTTGCCGGCCTGGACCACGCCGGCCGGCGCCACCGCGTTCTGCGCCTGAAGCTCGGCGATGACCTGCTCGCGGTCGATGCCCATCGCGGCCAGCTGCCGCGTCGAGAAGTCGAGGTAGATCTTCTCGTCCTGGATGCCGACGAACTGCACCTTGCCGACATCCCGCACGCGCATCAGCTCGGCCCGCGCGGATTCCGCATAGTCCTTCAGCTCGCGGTAGCTGAACCCGTCGGCGGTGAAGGCGTAGATCGTGCCGAAGGTGTCGCCGAACTCGTCGTTGAACAGCGGCCCCACCACGCCCTGCGGCAGCGCGCCCTTCATGTCGGCGATCTTCTTGCGGACCTGATACCACAGGTCGGGGATGGCCTCGGCCGGCGTGTAGTCCTTCAGGTTGACGTAGACGACCGACTGGCCGGGCTTGGTGTAGCTCTTGACGTAGTCGAGGTAGGGGACCTCCTCCAGCTTCTTCTCGATCGGGTCGGTCACCAGATTCATGGTGTCGTCGATCGTGGCGCCGGGCCAGTCGGTGCGGACCACCATGGTCTTGATGGTGAAGGCCGGGTCCTCCTCGCGGCCGAGCTTCACGTAGGCCATGCCGCCCGCAAGCGTCAGCGAGATGATCAGGTACCAGACGAAGGAGCGGTGCCGCAGGGACCACTCGGAGAGGTTGAAGCCGGTCATGGTGACGCCGCCGTTTCGATCTTCTGGGAGAACCGGACCCGCTGCCCTTCCGTCAGGCTGTGCACGCCCGCGGTGACCACGACGTCGCCGCGGGACAGGCCGTCGGTGACGATCACCGGACCGTCGCCCTCCCGGGGGCGGACGGTGACCAGACGGCGGCGGACGGCCTGGGCCTTGGCATCGACGATCCAGACGAACGTCTCCCCGCCGTCGTCGAACACCGCCGTCCCCGGCAGTTCCACGACGGGGGTCGGGGACTGCTTCAGGCGGCCGGTCACGGTGGCGCCGAGCCGCAGGGCCTCAGGCGGATTCTCTAGCGTGAAACGCACGGTGTGGGTCCGGGTGACCGGGTCGGCCTCGGGCGAGATTTCCCGGACGCGGCCCATCGCCGCGATGTCCGGCGCGCCGGCCAGGGCGATCTCGACGACCGGGTCCTTCGGCGCCGCCCGGATGCCGGTTTCCGAGATGTTGAAGACGGCCTCCCGCTCTTCCGGCTGGGCGACGCGCACCACCATCTGCCCGGCCTCGACCACCTGGCCCGCCTCCGCGCCGACCGCCGTGACCACGCCGCTCCGGTCGAC
>JAEYOB010000351.1 GCA_023412175.1 Pseudomonadota bacterium
CGCCGCGCCTTCCGGTGGGGTGCGGACTTGGCAGGGCGAGGTCCTGGCGCATCTGGAGCGGCTCAAGCGGTACCCGCGTTCCGCCCAGGCGCGGCGCCAGCAGGGCGTCGTCCACGTGCGGTTCATCATCGACCGGCAAGGCAAGGTGCTGTTCCGCAGCCTGGAGAGGGGGTCCGGCGTCGCTGCCCTGGACGAGGAGACCCTGGCGCTGGTGGAGCGTGCCGACCCGCTGCCGGCTCCGCCGGCGGACATGGCGCAGGCGCGCATCGAACTGGTGGTGCCGGTCGTCTATGCGATCAAGTGATAAGGACGGCGCCTGAGGGCGTCATCCGTTCTCCCTTTCAATCAATGCTATCGCGTTGATCTGTCGGGTTTTACCGGCGGCGCTCAAGGGAAGCCCCCAAGCGCCACCGGTATGATGCCGAAGGAAAGCCCTTCTTCCGCTGAGGGAAGGGGGCTTCCGCCCGCAATCCGTCAGCGGTGCTCGGAGAACAGGTCGCGCACCTTGCACAGCAGGCTTCCGATGGGGCGCGGTTTCGGCGGAGGGACGGCGTTGGCGCACCACGCGGCGACGGCCTTGCAGGGATCGGTCTCACCGGTCATCGCGGCGGCGACGCCGCGCTTTTCCATGCGCCGGATGAAGCCCTCGCCGGCCGAGGCGGCGATCACTGCGGCAATGCCGTCCAAGGGGTGGGGACCCTCGTTGCGCCAATGGTGAAAGACCTGTTCCCTGGTCAGCTCGACCTGTTCCACCAGGGTCGGCGGCTGCTCCGGTGCGGCGTCGAACACCAGCCAGCGCCGCGCCTGTCCGGCATGGCCCCCGACGGTCCGGTAATCCTGGGTGGCAACGGCGACCCGCATCGCGCTCTTCCCCCGTGTCGAGACCCCTTGTCAGCCAGTGTAGTCGGACGGATCCGCCTTGGTCGAGCAGCGCCCCTGGCCGGGACATCCTGCCGCAGGCGCCCGGTCCCGTTTCGGGTCATGCCGGCGTGCACAGGTGCGGAGCGGTATGCGGACCGGCGCGCCTGCTTCCGCCGCCAAGGCCGCAGGGAGGCGGTCAAGCGTGCGAAGGGTGCATGAACGGACGGCCATAAACCATCCGTGGCGTTGCTGGGCGGGGATGGGCCGGGTAGGGTCTCCGCAGCCAACCCGGCTTTCCTCCAACGACAACGAGACCAGCCATGAACGGACTGCATTCTCCGCAGACGTGGCAATGCCGCGTTGCCGCCCTTTTGGACGATCCCGTGGCCCAGGCGGTGCTGCGCCGCGACGGGCTGTCGCGGGACGACGTGTTCGCCGAACTGGCTCCCGTCGCCGATGCGCTGACCCGCCGCCGGCGGCGCCAACGCCACGCCGGTCCCTGGGCCTTCGCCGAAGCCGAGGGCTCGGCCAACTGACGCCAGCCGGGACGATCCTGCCGAGGAATCTGGGCACGCGGGCGGCACAAGTGGCTGCCCGCGCCTGTTGATGAATGGTCGCAGAATTCGGCCGGCCGGCCTTTTTCCATAGGCCAGGCTTGCGTCCATCACCTTGGCGTGACCTGCCTTGAAGCCGTCCGCGCGCCGGACAATGTGACTTGCCGAGCGTCCTCAGTGCAGGGAGGCAGGCTTGTTCAACCCTTTGATCACGGCGACCGCCGGCTGGTCCGAAGCGGTGGAGGAGCGCGCGAAGCGCTTCCTCGATTTCTGTCCCGGAACCGAGGGCGGTGGCAAGCCGGTCACGATGGCGACCCTGTTCGCCCGCTGCCACCACGACCCCGTCGCCAGCGCCCGTTTCCTGATGGTGATTCCCCCGCTCACCGCGCAGGGTGAACTGACCAGGATCATCGCGCACTTCCGCATCGACGGAGAGCCGTGCCCCGACCCCGCCGCTGCGGCGTGCGCCGCGCTTTCCCACGCAGGCCGCGCCGTCGCCATGCACGAGATCCATCCGGAACGGCAATGGTTAGCCAGCCTGCTGGCGGTGCTGGTCGGGAGAAGGCGCGAAATCCATTGACTGATTTTCTCGCTTGGCGGCACCGGATCACGCAATCCGCGCGTAGTAAGAAGAAACAAACGCACGCAATGTGCCATGTTGGTATCGCCACCACCTGCCTTGGTTGATAGACTTCCCGTCGGGCGATTGCGCGAGGGAGGCGGATGGAGGGCAGTCGGTTCGGTGTGGCGCCCCGGCTCATGGCCGGAATGGCCGGCGCGGTCGCGTTGATCCTCGGGGCGGCGCTGACGGCGGCGCTGGCGCTGCTCGCCGCGTTCGACGTCCCCGGTGCCGACGGGCTGCGGCCACTCCTGGCGGGTGCGGTGGCGGCGTCGCTGCTCGCCGCGTTCGTCACGTTGGCGCTGGGCTTCGCTGCGGTCCGCCATCTGACGCGTGGCGAAGGCGGCGGGCGCACCCGGGCCGCCGATCCCAACACTGCCGATAACAACGCCATCGATTACTACGCCGCCGAGATCCATCGCCGCGAACGGGCGTTGCGTGAGAGCGAGGCGCGGTTCCGCGGCCTGATCGAGGGGTCGATCCAGGGCATCCTGGTGCACCGCCGCTTCGCCCCGCTGTTCGCCAACGAGGCCTTTGCGCGCATTCACGGCTTCGACAGGGTCGAGGAGTTGATGGGGCTCTCCGACGTGAAGGGCCTGATCGCGCCGGAGGAGCGGGCGCGTGCCTGGAAGGCCTACATGCGGCTGATGGCGGGCGACGTGCAGCCGGAGGTTCGGCGGGTCCACAGCCTGCGGCGCGACGGCACCACCCTGTGGCTCGACGTCATCGACCGCGTTGTCGAGTGGATGGACGGCCCGGCGGTGCAGACCATCGTCGTCGATGTGACCGAGCGCGTGCGCGCCGAGGCGGAGGCCGCCACGGTGACCGCGCACCTCAGCGACGCCGTGGAGGCGATGCCCAGCGCCATCCTGCTGCTGGACGCCGAGGGCACCATCCTGCTGCACAACAGGAAGTTCCGCGAGTTCTGGAACGTCACCGCGGAGGAGATTGCCGCCCATCCCAGCGCCAGCGCCCATCTGCGGTACTGGGCCTCGCGCGACATGCCCGGCATCGACGTGGACGCCTATGTCGAGAGCCGCCTGCAGGTGCTGGGCAGCGGCCGCGCCTACGCGCATCAGGTGCACACCGCGGATGGCCGCGACATGGAGATCCGCGGTTCGCCCCGCCCGGCCGGCGGCTGGGTCATCAGCGTCACCGACGTGACCGACAGGATGCGGATGCTGGCGGCGTTGCGCGACAGCGAGGCGCGCTTCCGTGACCTGATCGAAGGGTCGGTGCAGGGGATCCTGATCCTGCGCGACTTCCGCACGCTGTTCGTCAACCAGGCATTCGCGGCGATGACCGGCTACGGCCAGCCGAGCGGACTGCTGGGCGTGCCGCTGCTCGACGAGCTTTTCCCGACGGACGAGCGCGAGCAGGCGCTCGCTTGGCACGCCCGTTTCATGGCGGGGGTGCCGATCGACGAGCCGGTCCGCCGCGGCCGGCTGCGCCGCCGCGACGGCTCGCACATCTGGGTGGATTTCGCCACCCGCGCCGTCGACTGGATGGGCGAACGGGCGATCCAGATCACCTGCGCCGACGTCTCCGCCCAGGTGGCGGCGGAGAGCGTGCTGGCGGCACGGAACGCCCAGCTCCAGGCCCTGTTCGAGGCCATGCCGACGGGCGTCTGCATGTTCGACCGCACCGGCCGCGCCGCCGTCTGGAACCGGCAGTACGTCGCGTTGTGGCGCTATCCCGACACGTTGCTGGACGCGCATCCGACGGTCGCCGACCTCGTCCGTTTCGTCATGGCGCGCGGCGACTACGGGGACGTGGACGTGGAGGAGCAGGTCCGGCGCGTCACCGGGTACGTGGGGCGTGGCGAGGCGGTGGACGTGGAGATCGCCCTCGTCGGCGGCCCCGTGCTGGCGATCCGCGGCAACGGCATGCCGGACGGCGGCTACGTCTACACCTACGCCGACATCACCGACCGGCGGGCAGCGGAGGAGGCGCTGCGCGGCAGCGAGCGCCAGTTGCGCGACATCCTGGAGGCGGCCCCCGTCGGCATGCTGATCGCCCATGTGAGCGGCCGGCCGCTGTTCTGGAATTCGTGCTTCTCGGCCATGCTCGGTGCCGATCCGCTGCGGATGCCGGAACTGCACGCCCCCGGCTTCTTCGCCGATCCCGGCCAGCGCGCCATGTTGCTGAACCTGCTGAAGCGCGAGGGGCGCGTGCAGCAGAGCGACGTAGCGTTCCGGCGGAGCGACGGCACGACCGGCTGGAGCCTGTTCGCGATGGAACGGGTGGACTTCGAGGGGCAGCCGGCGGTCGCCTCCTGGAGCCTGGACATCACCGAGCGCATCCGCGCCCAGGACCAGCTCCGCCACGCCAAGGAGCAGGCGGAGGAGGCGGCGCTTGCGAAGTCGACCTTCCTCGCCACCATGAGCCACGAGATCCGCACCCCGATGAACGGCGTGCTCGGCATGCTGGAGGTGCTGGAACGCACGATCCTGGAGGTCGAGCAGCGCAAGGTGCTCGGCGTGATCCGCGAGTCGGCATCGGCTCTGCTGACCATCATCGACGACATCCTCGACTTTTCGAAGATCGAGGCCGGCCGCCTGCAGATCGAGACGGTGCCGCTGTCGGTCCGCGACCTGACCGAGGGCGTGGCGGACCTGCTGGCGGCCCGCGCGCGGGACAAGCGCCTGGACCTCGTCACCGACGTGGTTCTGGCGGAGGATCCTGTCGAAGGGGCGGAGGCCCGCGTCGGCGATCCGGTGCGGCTGCGGCAGATCCTGCTGAACCTCGTCGGCAACGCGGTGAAATTCACCGAGCGCGGCTTCGTCGCCGTGGTGGTGCGTCCCGGCGCCAAGCCCGACGGCGTCCGCTTCGAGGTGCGCGACAGCGGCATCGGCCTCAGCGGCGAGCAGCAGGCCCGCCTGTTCCAGCCCTTCACCCAGGCCGACGCCTCGACCACGCGGCGCTTCGGCGGCAGCGGGCTGGGGCTGTCGATCTGCCGCCGGCTGGTGGACATGATGGGTGGCGTCATCGGCGTCGAGGACAGGCCGGGCGGCGGCTCCACCTTCTGGTTCGAGGTTCCGCTGCCCCGCGCGCCGGAAGCCTCTGCGGCGGTTCCGCCGGACGTCGATCTGGCGGGGTTGCGCGTGCTGGTGGTGGACGACACGGCGGCGGTGCGCGACGGCTTCGCCGCGGCCCTGGCCGGAGCCGCGGTGGCGGTGGCGGAGGGCGCGGCGGACGGCTTCGACGCGCTGCGCGGCGCGCTGGGAGCGGAGGCGCCCGTGCAGGTCGCCGTGCTGGATCACGATCCCGGCACCCTCGACGGTCTGGCGCTGGCCGACGCGCTGACGCGCATTCCCGGCCTGGACGCCACCCGGATCGTGCTCGCCACCGGGTGCGAGGACACCGGCCTGATCGCCGCCGCCAAGCGGCTGGGCGTGGCCGAGGTGCTGTACAAACCCGTGCGCCGCGACGTGCTGCGCGCCGCGGTGGCGCGGGCGTCCGGCCGTGCCGTGCCCGAGTCGGTGCCCGCAGCGCTGCACGCCGACGTCGGCGCGGTGCTGCCGCCGACGCCCGGCGAGGCGTTGGCGGCCGGCGCCCTGATCCTGGTGGCCGAGGACAACCCGACAAACCAGTTCGTTATCCGCAAGCAGCTGGAGCAGCTCGGCTTCGCGGCGGAGATCGCCGGCAACGGCGCCGAGGCATGGGACGCCTTGCGCGGGAAGGGCTACGGCCTGCTGCTAACCGACTGCTTCATGCCGGAGATGGACGGCTACGAGCTGGCACGGCAGATCCGTGCGGCCGAACGCGGCGGCGGGCGGCGGCTGCCGATCGTGGCGCTGACCGCCAACGCGCTGACCGGCGACGCCGAACGCTGCTACGCCGCCGGCATGGACGATTTCCTGTCCAAGCCGGTGGACCTGCAAAGCCTGGCGAACGCCATCGCCCGCTGGCTGCCGCAGGCGCTGCCGTTGCGCCGGCCGCTGACGGAGGTTGCCGCGTCCGCGCCCCCGTCCAAGGTGAACGGCTCGCCGGTGCTCGATCTCGGCCACGTGATGGCGACCTTCGGC
>JAEYOB010000431.1 GCA_023412175.1 Pseudomonadota bacterium
GCACCCGGCCCAGCAGGGTGCGCAGCGGCTCGCGCCCTTGCAGCGCGCGCAGGCCCGGCGTGTTGGGCGAGGAGACGTTGCCCACCAGATAGTCGGCGAACGGCGCCAGCCGGCGCACGCCCAGCACGTAGTCGTCCGCCGCTTCCGCCGTGTCCTTGTTCTTGCCGAGGTTGGCGCCGGCAATGCCGGGCGCCCGGCCGGCGCTGCCGCGGCGGTCCTCGAAGCGGCGGGCGAACTGCTCCAGCCCGCCGTTGTTGAAGCCCATGCGGTTGAGCACCGCGCCCTGCTCGCTCAGGCGGAACAGGCGCGGCTTCGGATTGCCCGGCTGCGGGCGCGGCGTGACGCTGCCCGCCTCGACGAAGCCGAAGCCCAGGCGCAGCATGGGGTCCACCACCTCGGCGTTCTTGTCGAAGCCGGCGGCGAGGCCAACGGGGTTGGCGAAGTCCAGCCCCCAGACGCGCGTCCGGAGGATCGGGTCGTCCGGCTCGCGCTCCACCGGCCCCAGGCCGGCGGCCAGCGACTTGACGGTGATGGTGTGCGCCGTCTCCGGGTCGAGTCTGTGCAGGACGCGGCTTGCGATGGGGAACAGGTCGATCACGGCGTGGGCTCCGCGCCATGTGAATCAAAGACAGGCGGCTCGAAGACGTGCGGCGGGAAGACGTGCCGCCCGTCGGGGCCGAGCGGCAGCGGATCGGCGCGCAGCACCGCCGATACCGGCAGCGCGGCATAAAGATGCGGGAAGAGCTGGCCACCGCGCGACGGCTCCCACCACAGGTTCTCGCCCAGCGCCTCGCCGTCCACCGTCAGCAGCACCAGGCCGCTCTGCCCGGTGCGGTGCTTGGCGGCGCTCTCCACCACCTGCGCGGCGGTGGAAAAGTGGATGAAGCCGTCCTCGGCATCCTGCGAGGAACCCGGATAGGTGCCGGTGGAGGAGGCCTGCTCCCATTCCTCGGCCCGGCACATGTGGTAGATGATCCGCTCGGTCATGGCGGCGCGGACCTTACTCGAAAGGGGCTCCGGCGGCCAGAGGGCCGTGTACCCTTTGCAAAATGCAAAGCGCGCAACAAAACCCTCGCGGCATTTTGCGGAAATAACCCGTCCGCCGAACCGGAACGCCGCTGCCCGCGTCTGTCGTGACCGAGAGTTTCCAAGCCCTTCCGGAGTCGGCGCGTCCCTGCGGCAGTTGGCACCCGGCTTGCTGAGTGTCCGGCAGTCAATGGAGGTGCGGACATGAACGCAATCACAGGCATGGTGATCAACGATCGTCCCATGGCCAGCGAGTCGCTGGGCGGCCTGCTGGGCCAGCCGAGCGAACCCACCAGCACGACCGTCCCCCTGAAGCCGAGCGCCGCGATGCTAGCGGCCGGAGCCAGGGCCGGCGGCGTCTCGGTGGAGGTAGCCTGGAAGATCTATCAGGCGATGATCAAGGCCACCGGGTGAGGACGGCGGAGCGGAGACGGTTATCCACCCGCCTTCTTCTCCCCCGACCGTCTGTAGACATAGATTCCGAGGACGCTGAGCCCCACGGTCCAGATGGTGCCCAGCGAGGCCATGGCCTCGATCACCGCGCCGGCGCGTGCCGGATCGGTGACGATGACCCAGGCCAGCGCACCCATCTGCGCGGACCAGGACAGCGCCATCACGTAACCGAACGTCGGCCGCATGCGCCGCACGTACGGGTCGTCGGACGCGGCCTCGGCGCGCAGCGAACGGTTGATCTCGCCCAGCGCCGTCTTCTCCACGTCGCCGCTCAGCTCGGCCAGGCGTTCGACATGGCGGTTGGCCTCGACCACCGCCTCGGGCGCGATGACGCCGGCCTGCACGGCGGCTCCGGCGTCCTTGAGCGCCGACGCCGCGGTCCGCGCGACGGGGTTCTCGATGCGGTCCAGCCCTTCGGACACGGCGCGGATCAGCACGGGCAAGCCGATCCGGGCCAGCAATGCGGGGATCATCGCTCTCACTCCGTGGTGTTGTAGAAGACGTGGCGGCCGATCTCGGCGCACGGGGCGTGCCCGACGGCCCAGTCCGGGTGCACGCCGATCGCGTGGTAGTGGGTGGCGCCGCGGGTCGGGTCGGACAGCAGCCCGGCCACCGCACGCCGCGCGACGCGCAGGCAGGTGGCGAACACTGGATCGGCGGCCGTCACCGCCAGCAGCTTCGCCCGGTTCGGGTCTTTGGCGTTCCAGCAGGAGAACTGGAACGGCTTGCGGCAGACCGCCACTACGCTGTCGCCCCACCAGAAGCCGCCGCGCCGTTCGGCGGCGCGCACGCGGTTGACCACGACGGCCGCCACCGCCTCGATGCCGCGCACCGGCTCACCGCGCGCCTCGCCCCAGAGGGTGCGGGCCAGCGTGTCCACCGCCGCCTCGACGGTGCCGCCGGGTGACGGCGCCGCTGGGCGGGCGGCGGGACATTCGATGATCGGGACGAGGGTCGGCCGGCTCATCGCACACCCCCGTCGGCGCAGACGCCGCAGCCGCGTTCCAGCTTGTGCTCTATGCGCAGCAGATGGTCGGTGAGGCGCTTCTCCACGTCCTTCAGCGTGCCCACCGAGACATAGGTCTTGGCGACCTCCAGCTTGTAGGCGGCAAGGCTCTCGCGCACCTGGGCGCTGGCCGCCTCGGCGCGCAGGCGCAGGTTCTCCACGGCGTCGTGCGCGTCCTTGCGCAGGCGCACGATCAGCCAGAACAGGCCGCCCATCACGGGCAGCTCGACGGCCGTGATCCACCAGACCAGATCGACGGTCTCATGCATTGGGTTTTCTCCGGTGCTCAGGAAATGAAAAAGGCCGCCTCCGGAATGGGAAGCGGCCTTGCGATGTAAGGAGCGGTGTTTGGCGGCGGCCTCACACCTCCCATCCCGACGACGGCGCCACCACCGGGGCCGTGCCGCGCCAGTCCGGGCGGCGGTCCGGGGCGGTGGAGCGGTCGAAGCGGAAGGGCTCGCAGGACAGGGCGCCGGCCACGGCGTCCAGCCCGTCATCTCTCCCCTTGTAACGCGCGTCCGGCG
>JAEYOB010000723.1 GCA_023412175.1 Pseudomonadota bacterium
GGCCTGGACGCCGCCGGGCTGCCCGCGCGCGCGCCGGAGCTGCGCTCCTACCGCGAGAACGAGGCGGAGACGACGGCCTGAGCGTTGAGGAACAGGCCCCGAGGCACAGGCCGGCTTTGCCCGGTCGGCATAGCCGAATAGGCTCAATGGATAGTTGACCATGCAGCTAGGCGGCGCAGAGTATCGGCATTCCCTTGGTGTGCTTGGAGCGTGGTGGTGATTCGTCTCGCCCGCATCGGTGTCGAGTTGAAACCTATGTCCCAGGAGCGGCGACTTGAGCTGCTCGTGAACAGCATTCACGATTATGCGATCTTCATGCTCGATCCCCAGGGGATCGTGAGCAGTTGGAACTCCGGCGCGCAAAGGCTGAAGGGCTATGCCGCGCCCGAGATCATCGGCCAGCATTATTCCTGCTTCTTCACCGACGAGGATCGCGCCGCGGGCCTGCCGCAGCGGGCTCTCGCCATGGCCGAAGCGAATGGCCAATACGAGGCGGAGGGCTGGCGGATCCGCAAGGACGGTTCCCGTTTCTGGGTGAATGCCGTGATTGATCCCATCCGGGACGAGGACGGGACCCTGCTCGGCTTCGCCAAGGTCACCCGCGACTTCACGGAGCGCATGACCGCCCAGGAGACCCTGCGGCAGAGCGAGGAGCGTTTCCGCCTGCTGGTGCAGGGGGTGATCGACTACGCCATCTTCATGCTCGATCCGCAGGGGCGCGTGGCGAACTGGAACCCCGGCGCCGAGAGGATGAAGGGCTACACCGCCGGCGAGATCGTCGGGCAGCACTTTTCCCGTTTCTACACCGACGAGGATCGCGCCGCCGACGTGCCGGGGCGGGCGTTGCGCACGGCGGAGCACGAAGGCCGTTTCGAGACCGAAGGCTGGCGGGTGCGCAAGGACGGCGTTCGTTTCTGGGCGAGCGTCGTCATCGACGCCATCCGCAACGACGCCGGCGAACTGATCGGTTATGCCAAGGTCACCCGCGACATCACCGAACGCCGGCAGATGCAGGAAGCGCTGGAGGAGGCGCGGACGGCCCTTTTCCAGTCGCAGAAGATGGAGGCGCTGGGACAGCTTACCGGCGGCGTCGCCCATGACTTCAACAACCTGCTCCAGGCCATCGGCGGCAGCCTGGAGGCCATCGAACAGCGTCTGGCATCCGGACGTACGGATGTGGATCGGCATGTGGCCCTTGCCAGCGCGGCCGTCACCCGCGCCACCGCCATCACGCAACGGCTGCTCGCCTTTGCCCGCAGACAGCCGCTCAAGCCGGTGAGTACGGATCTGAACGGGCTCGTGGCGGGAATGCGCGACCTGATGCAACGCTCGGTCGGCGATGCGATCCGGATCGAATTCGGGTTTCGTCGCGACCTGTGGCGCACCTGGGTGGACGCCAATCAGCTCGAAAACGCACTGCTGAACCTTGCCATCAACGCCCGCGACGCCATGCCCGACGGGGGGCGGCTCATGATCGAGGCGTCCAACGTGCAGGTGACGGAAAGACCGGGCGGCGAGGAGCGCGAGCTGGAGCCCGGCGAGTATGTCCTGCTGTCGGTGGCCGACACCGGTGCGGGCATGCCGGCCGACATACTGGCGCGGGCGTTCGAACCGTTCTTCACCACCAAGCCCACCGGTCATGGAACCGGATTGGGGTTGAGCCAGCTCTACGGCTTCATCCGGCAATCGGGCGGGAATGTCCGCATCGACAGCGTGGTCGGGCAGGGCACTTCGGTCAAAATGTACCTGCCGCGCTCCCGGAGGGAGGAGGAGACGGCGGAGCCCTGTCCTCCCGCCGGATCCAGGCTGCCGCAGGCGAGCGGCAGCGGGACCGTCCTGGTGGTCGAGGACGAGGCGCTCGTCCGCATGCTCCTCGTGGAAGCCCTGGAAGGGCAGGGTTATACGGTGCTGGAGGCCGAGGACGGGAACGCGGCGCTTCGGGTGTTGCAGACGGCCGGCCGGATCGATCTCCTGGCGACCGACGTCGGGCTGCCCGGCATCAACGGCCGACAAGTCGCGGAAACGGCCCGTGCGGGGCGTTCCGGCCTCAAGGTGCTGTTCCTGACCGGGTACACCTACAACACCGGCATGGAACAGGAAGAGCTGGGGGCGAACACGCAGCTGTTGACCAAGCCCGTCTCCATCGAGTCCTTCGTCGCCAAGGTGCATGCGATGCTGGCGGGGGATGCCGGCGGGAAGGACGCCACCGCGTCCGGTGGATGAGGCGAGGGCCGGAAACGGCACGTCCCAGCCGACAGCTTTTCCGTCCCGCTTCTCGGGGCGGCGGCTGTTCGGCTGGTCCGCGTCGCTTCCTTCTTACAGCACGGCTTCGATCAGGAACGGGCCGCGCCGGACGAGCGCCGCCGTGAGCAGCGCGTTGAACTGCTCCATGTCGGTGGCCCGGCCGCCCTCCACGCCCATGCCGCGGGCGAGGCCGACCCAATCGAGGTCGGGGCGGCCGATGTCGGTGCACGCTTGTGCCGATGCGCCGGGCTCGATGAAGCCGAGGTTGCCCAGCTCCCATTGCAGGATGCCGTAGCGGCGGTTGGCGAAGACCACCGTCACCACGTCAGCGTTCTCGCGCGCCTGGCTCCACAGGGCCTGCAGCGTGTACATGCCGCTGCCGTCGGCCTGGAGGGTCACCACCTTGCGGTCCGGGCAGGCCACCGCGGCCCCGAGCGCCAGTGGCATGCCAATGCCGATGGAACCGCCGGTGATGGTCAGCCAGTCGTGCGGCCGCGCACCCTGGCACGGGGTGTAGAGCATGGCGCTCGACGAGATCGCCTCATCCACCACGATGGCGCCTTCCGGCAGCAGCGCGGCAAGCGACTGCCCGATCCCCTCCGCCGTCAGCGCGCCGGAGGTGGGGGCGGGGAGGGCGAGGGGTTGAAGCGGCTCGGGCGTCCCGCCTGCGCCGACTTCCTCCGCCAGCCACGCGAGCGCGGCCAGCGCGTCGGTGCCCGGCGGCGCGACGGGGTGGATGCGGCAGGCCTCGGGCGCCAGACGGCTGGGCTTGTCGGGATAGGCGAAGAAGCCGACCGGCTCCGTAGCCCCAATCAGCACGATGTGCTCCACGCCGGCCAGCGCGGCGAGGCCGAGGTCGATGGGGTAGGGAAATCGCTCGACCGCCACGCGGCCGGCGCCGCGGCCGATCCGCGTCGCGCCGGTGTGAGCGTAGAGCCTGGCGCCGGTCGCGGCACCGATCCGCCCCGCCAGGGCGAGTCCCGCTGGGGAGGTCGCCGCCCCGTTCAACATGATCACCACGCGCCTGGACTCCCGCAGCGCGGCGGCGGCGGCGCGGACGGTCGCCGCGTCGGGCACGGCGGGGGCCGGGGCCTCGACGGTGATCGGCTCGACATCCGCCGTCTCGTCCCAGGAGGAATCGGAGGGCAGGATCAGCGTCGCCACGCCGCAGGGCGGTGTCAGCGCCGCGCGGATCGCCTCGGCCGCCGCGGCGCGCACGGATGCCGCATCCGGCACGGTGTGCACCCAGGCCGACATCGGGGCGGCCAGCCCTTCCACGTCCGAGGTCAGCGGCGCATCGGCGTCGCGATGCCATGTGGCGTGGTCGCCGACGATGTTCAACACCGGCACGCGGGCGCGCCGCGCGTTGTGCAGGTTGGCCAGCCCGTTCGCCAGCCCCGGCCCCAGGTGCAGCAGCGTCGCCGCCGGCCGGCCGGTCATGCGGGCGTAACCGTCGGCGGCCCCCGTCGCCACGCCTTCGAACAGGGTCGGCACGCAGCGCACGCCCGGCATGGAATCGAAGGCGGCCAGCGCGTGCAGCTCCGACGTGCCGGGGTTGGCGAAGCAGGCGTCCACGCCGTTCGCCAGCAGCGTCCTGACCAGGATCTCCGCGCCGTTCATCGCGTTCCCTCCCCGAAGCCGTCGAGGAAGCTGGCGAGGTTCATCGCGAGCGCGTCGCAATCATAGCCGCCTTCCTGCACCAGCACCGTGGGCAGCTTCGCCCCGGCGATCTTCCGGCCCAGGGTCGCGAAGCCGGGCGTGGTCACCTTGAAGAAGGCCAGCGGGTCGTTGATGTAGGTGTCGAAGCCCAGCGACAGCACCAGCGCCTCCGGCCCGAAGGCGGCGATGTGCCTCAGCGCCCCGTCCACCGCGTCGAGGAAGGTGGACTCCTCGGTGCCCATGGGCAGGGGGATGTTCAGGTTGCTGCCGAG
>JAEYOB010000461.1 GCA_023412175.1 Pseudomonadota bacterium
GCCCTACCTTGCGCCGATGCCGTTCCGCGGCACGCGCAACGAGCCGGCCTACGTGGCGCACACCGCCGCCGCGGTCGCCGCGGTGAAGGGGGTGACGCCGGAGGAGATGGCGCGGATCACCACCGACAATTTCTTCCGCCTGTTCGACCGTGTGCCGAGGCCCGCCTGATGCGCGTCACGGTTCTGGGCTGCGGCGGTTCGTCCGGGGTGCCGGTGATCGGCAACCAATGGGGCGACTGCGATCCAACCAACCCGAAGAACCGCCGTTCCCGCGCGTCGATCCTGGTGGAGCAGGGCGGGGCGAGCATCCTGGTCGATACGTCGCCGGACCTGCGCCAGCAGTTGCTGGACGCCGATGTGCGGCGTCTGGATGCCGTGCTGTGGACGCACAACCATGCCGACCATGCGCATGGCCTGGACGAACTGCGCGAGATCTGCCGGCTGATGCAGGTGCCGCTGCCGGTGTACGGCATGGCCCGGCACCTGGAGGAGATCGCCCGGCGCTTCGAATACGCCTTCGCGCCGCTGAACCCCGGCGATCCGATCTACCGCCCGGTGCTGGTGCCGCACGTGGTGGAGGCGCCGTTCGACGTCGCCGGACTCCACGTGGTGCCCTTCGTTCAGGATCATGGCTGGATGCCCACCCTGGGCTTCCGGTTCGGCACGTTCGCCTATTCCACGGATGTGGTGCGCCTCGACGAGGCGGCCTTCGCGGCGCTGGAGGGCATCGACGTCTGGATCGTCGACTGCGTGCGCGTCGAGCCGCCCCATCCCGTGCACTCGCACCTGGCGCAGACTCTGGAATGGATCAACCGCGTGAAGCCCAAGCGGGCCTATCTCACGCATATGAACCAGACCATGGATTACGAGACGGTGCGGCGGATGTTGCCACCGGGCGTTGAGCCTGCCTACGACGGGTTGGTCATCGAACTTCCGTAGGAGTATCGGTTCCCGTCAGTCGTCGTACAGGGTCTCCTCGGCGATCAACAGGACCAGCCGGCTGGCGATGAAACGGTCGGCGGCAGCGCGGGCGGCCTGCTCGGCCGTCTTCGCGGACAGCTTGAATGTCTCCTGATAAAGCCTTGATGTGGCAGCGATTGCGGAGGGTAGGGCGGCGAGGGTGGCCTTGTGCTGCGCCTCGGGCCAGACCTTGTGGTCTTTCCAGCCGCGGAAGGCCGCAACCGCCTTGTCGCGTATCTCCGCGACCTTCCTGGCCTCAGCGGAATGCGGCGCTTCAAGGAGCGTGCTCGGCACCAGGGAAGCCTGGAGGGCATCCACCGCGAATTGCCGCTCATAGCCGTGGCGGATGCTGCCGCGTTCCTCCAAGGCCAATGCGATGACCGGGTCGATCAGCGCCGCCAACGCCTTCCATTCCGGGATCTCGTAGACGGAACGCACCTCGCACAGCTCCGGCGCATCGTCGCGGCTGCTGCCCCAGAACGGGCCGAACGCCTCGAAAGCCGGCTGGCCGTGCTTGCTGAACAGGAAGCACGGAGCGTCCAGTTCGGTGGTGGACAGGACATGGCGCAGGAACAGCAGCATGCCGCCGGTGTCGGCCTTCGACACGGCGCCGATGTTCTTCATCTCCTCAAGGAGATACGGGTCGTTCGGAAGACCTTGGTTGAGGATGTCCTGCGCCAGCCGGTCCACCTCGGCGTCCCGATCCGGCACCGCCGCGGTACCGGAGTGGTACAGATAGATCAGCCATGCCTTGGCCGCCGCACCATCGTACCGTTGCAGGGCAGCGGCAGCGCCCTTGGGGTCCTTGGGAATGCCGGCAACGACGGCCGACAGACGCTTCTGCGCCGCCTGAGACAGCTTTGCCAGATCCTCGCTGCGCTTCTCGTAGAGCGTGGTGCAGGCCTTCTCCTTGGATTTGTCGTCGCAAGTACGGTTGCGTTCGGCCAGCCATGCGGTCTGTGCCTGCCGAACGGTGTCGCGGTCCGGACGCGGCGTGAAGCCGATCAGTGCACTGAAAGCCTCGCCGAGTTGCTCGTCACGCGCCCGAAGATCCGCGCTGGAGCATACGGTGCGCTCGACGGTTCCCGATGGCTTACGGCAATCGACGCCTTGCTGGGCGTAAGCTGGCGGTACGGCGGCGCACAGCGCAAGAGCGAGGCTTGGGATCCAACGGGACAGGGAACGCGTCATGGAAAGCGGAACCGGGCTCTGCGAGAATGGCCGGCGGAGCTTACCCAACGTCGGCCGTCACGGGAAGGCACCGGTTTAGGGGCAACTGGATGCATCATTTTCCATAATATACCTTATGCGATGATGGTCTATAGGCGGGTGGTTTCAAAATCCGAAGCGAAACTTTTATTGTATAACAAGGGCGTACGCTTCGAGAACACGCATGGGAACGCATTACACGCACACATCTGCTGCTCGCCCGGCCCTGATCGAGGTCGCGCGGCGCCTGAACGACACGTCCCGGCGCTGCCTCCGCTACCGCACGCCGACTGAGGTGTTCGCCGCCAACTGGCTGCCCTCGCGAGACCGGTCGCCCCGGTGGAGACCACAGGCTTGATCCGCCTTGGCTATGGGATGCCGTCGGATCAAGCCTGTGGACTACCGGGACGGCCTCACCCTACCCTTCTTGCACACCGCCGCATGTCGGCGCGAATCCTCACTGCCACGCTTCGCTGATGAACTGGATGATGTGGTCGATGAAGAAGGCATCCTGACGGTTGCCCTTAATCAGCAGAGTGCTCAGTTCCGGCAGGGGCGGAAAGCCGTCCTGTTCCGCCAGGATCCGCCAGTTCGTGTCGACGTTGCGCTTGAACAGCACCGCCACCGCCATCTCCGACAGGACGGCGGCCCGGATGCCCGCGAAATTGGGGCTGGTCATCACGATCCTGCCGCGCCGGCCAAGCCGCTCCAGCCGTTCGATCGCGTGGCGGCGGAACACGTCGCCGCTGTGAAAGATGGCGATCGGCACCGGCGATTGGGCGTGGACATCCGAATGCTGCGAGCAGGCCCAGACCGGGGCTTCGCGACCGAGGACGATGCCGGTCGATTGAACCTCCCCCTCGGTCACGATGGCGATGTCCAGCGTGCCGTCGGTGATTTGCGCCAGCAGGCGTTTGGACGGCTCGCAAACCACGTGCAGGCGCAAATGGGGAAAGACCTGGAGGCAGCGCCGGATCAGCGCCGGCAGATAGGTCGCCGCAAAGTCGTCAGGCAGGCCGATGGCCACCTCGCCTTCGATCTTGCGGTCTCCGAAAGCGGCCAGGGCGTCGCGGTAGGCGCGCAGGATGCGCCGCGCGTGATCGTAGAACACCTCCCCTTCCGGGGTCAGCTTCACCTTGCGCGACGAGCGGTCGAAGAGTTGGCAATCCAGCGTCTCCTCCAGCCGCTTGATCTGCATGCTGATGGCGGCCTGGGTCCGGTGCACCCGGCGGGCGGCGTTGGTGAAGCTGCCGCTTTCGACGGTCTCGATGAAGGTCTGCAATAGGGCGGGTTCGGGATTCATCGGTTGAATCATCAGCAATATTTATGGGTCTCCGTCAAGCAAATTCGTTTTGCGACGCAGTGTGGGCTGCGTATCCTGAGTCGGAAGAAATATTCCGAACGGCGCTTCCTGAGATTTCAGGTCGTAGGCGCATGACCCAATGATGGTGATCCCGAATGGTCCTGGATAGGAAGACTGAGTTTTCCCGGCGCGCCTCCCGCATTCAGCAACGCTTGAAGGCGGAAGGTCTTGATGCGATCCTCGTTACGTCTCCGACAAATGTCTGGTACGTCTCTGGGTTTTGGGAATTCATCGCAATTCGCCTTCAATCTGTTCTGGTTCCGGCGAATGGCGATTGCTGCTTCATGGTGTCGAAGAACGAGCATGAGTACGCCGAAAAGACGAGCTGGATGGATGATGTCCGCTACTACACCGAGTTTCCGGAGGCAGGACACCATCAGAATCCTTATGACCTGCTGAAGGAGGTCATCGAGGAGAAGGGGCTGTCCAAGGCCGTCATCGGCATCGAGGAAGGCACCCTGCCGCTGAAGGAATTCCGCAAGTTCCAGGAGATCGCGCCAGGGGCCCGGCTGGTCGATTCCTCGCACATCCTGCGCGACCTGCGCATGGTGAAGTCGGCCTACGAGATCGACCTGCTGAAGAAGTCCGGCAAGGTGGCGGTGGCCGGCTGGAATGCCTCGCTCAACGTCGCCAAGCCCGGCATCCGCGAGTACGAGGTGGCCCAGGCCGCCCGCATGGCGGCGACCGAGATGGCCGCCAGCCTGTTCGGTCCCGAGGACCTCAACCATTCGCCGCTGACCGACGGCGTGCAGTTGATCCAGTCGGGCATGCGCTCGTCCATCTCGCACGGCCGCGGTTCGCCCAACCGCCTGAAGCGCGGCGACATGGTCGCCATGTGCTTCTGCATGACCAACCAGTTCAAGGGCTATCGCGTCGGCTTCTCGCGCAACTTCGCGCTGGGCAACGCCACCGATGAGATGCACCGCGTCTACGACCTGCTCTACAAGGCCCAGCAGACGGCCCTGGCCGAAGTGCGTCCGGGCGTTCTGGCCAGCCATCTCGACCGCATCGTGCGCGAGATGATCTACGACGCGGGCTACGGCGAGCACATCGAGCACCGACTGGGCCGCGGCGTCGGGCTCGACATCGCCGAGGCGCCGGACCTCAAGGAAGGGGACGACACGCCGCTGGCCGCCGGCATGACTCTCTCGGTGGAGCCTGCCATCTACATCACCGACCAGTGGGGGGTGCAGATCGAGGATTCTATCGTCGTCACCGAGGACGGCTTCGAATACCTGACGGTCGCCTCCGAACCCGTGCTGCCGGTGATCTGATCTGCCGCCGGGCATTCCCGGCCAGTCGTAAAACCATAAAATCGCGACAGGAGCTTCATGATGCTGACGACGATGAACAGGCGCGCCTTCCTGGCCAATACCGCGGTGGCTTCGGCTTTCGCCCTTGGTGCAGGCGGCATCGCATCGCGGGCCTTCGCGGCCTCCACCACCCTGTCGGCGGTGGAATGGGGCGGCGATGTGGTCAATGCGATGAAGGCCATCGCCGCCAAGCAGTCCGCCGCCACCGTCAACTGGACGCTGTTCCAGGGCGGCGCCGCCTCGATCCTGCCGAACGTCAAGGCCTCCTGGCCGAAGCCGGCCTTCGACTACATCGCCGGCTGGGAAGGCTCCTTCCAGACGATGATGCAGGAGGACTGGCTGGAAACCGTGTCGGTGGACAAGGTTCCCAACCTCGCCGACATCCCGTCCAAGGTCATCATGAAGAACGCCGCCGGCGGTTGGATCGCCGTGCCCCGCGCCGTCGGCGGCATCTATTTCGGCTACCGCAAGGACACCAGCCCCATCCAGGTGGCCTCGCTGGACGACCTGTTCTCGCCCAAGCTGAAGGGCGCGATCTGCTGGCCCGGCCCGACCCAGTGCATGATGCTCCAGATCGTCGCGCTCGCCCTGCACAACGGCGGCAACGAGAACAACATGGAGCCCGGCTGGAAGGCCATGAAGGAGCTGGCGAAGTCCGGCAACATCGGCCGCGTCGCCAACACCGACACCGAGTTCGTCAACTCGCTGTCCAGCGGCGAGACGTCGGTCGGCTGCTTCGCCGAGCCGGGCTGGTCGGGCGTCGCCAAGAACTTCCAGGTGAGCGCCCTGACCAAGCAGGCCGGCGTGCCGGCCTTCCTCTACCAGAGCGGCTTCGCCGTCCTGAAGAACCGTCCGAACACCGCCGAGACCCTGCGCTTCATCAACCACTGCATCAGCCCGGAGATGAGCGCGCTCTACGCGGAGATCGCTGGCGAAGCCCCGCTGAACGTGAAGACCAAGGTGCCGGAGAAGCTGAAGCACCTTGCCTTTACCGCCGAGGAGATGGAGAAGTTCGTCTACATCCCCGACTTCAGCGTGGTGCTGGGCCAGCAGGACGCCTGGGCGAAGCGCTGGGAAGACGAGATCGCCCCGCTGCTCTGATCACCGGAGTGGCGACCGGAACCCGCAGATGGGGTGCCATCCGCGGGTTCCGCCGTTTGAAGCGAAAATCAGGAGGGAACGGGCTGGTGCCGAGTTGGACGCGTTCAACCGCCCTGTCCATCCCCGTTTCGGCGATCTACGCCGCACTGTTCGTGCTGCCGCTCGCCGTGCTCGGGATGGAAAGCATCCGGACTTTTGAACCAGGGTATGTCGGTTCAAGGCCGGGGGCCGCGCTGACGGCCGAAAACTATCTGGCGCTGTCGAGCGGTGCCTTCGTCGACACGCTGCTGACGACCTTCCGCATCGGCCTCCTGGCCTCGCTGGCGGGTGTGGCGCTAGCCCTTCCGCTGGCCTTCCTGTGCGCGCGCAGCCTGCGGGGCAACCTGACCCGCTACCTGCTGGTCCTGTTCATCCTGCTGATGTTCCTCGGCGTTCTGGTGCGCACCTACGCGCTGGAGTTGATGCTCGGCTCGGTCGGACCGCTGCGGCCCCTGCTTCTGGCGCTCGGCATCTCACCCAACGGCCGCGACTACATCGAGTTCTGCGTCGGGGCGGGGCTTCTGCACTACATCATCCCGCTCAGCGTGCTCACGCTCATTCCGGTCATCCGCGCCATCGACCCGCGGCTGATGGAATCGGCGATGTCGCTCGGCGCCTCGCGCACCGTGGCCCATGCCACCGTCACCCTGCCGCTCAGCGCCCGCGGCCTGCTGGCGGCCTTCCTGCTGTCGATGACCTTCTCGATCTCGGCCTTCGTCATCCCGATGATCCTCGGCCGGGGGCGCGTCAACTTCGTGTCCAGCCTCGTCTACACCCGCTTCAGCGAGATCGCGAACTACCCCAGCGGCGCGGCCATCGCCCTCGCCACCCTGGCCATCTCGCTGGCGGTGGTGGCCGGGATGTCGGGGCTGGTGCGGCGCTGGACCAAGGCGAGGATCCACTGATGCGCACGCGCCTCGTTCTCGACCGGTTGGGGGCCGCAGCCCTTGTTCCGGTGATCGTCCTGGTGCTGGCCTTCCTGGTCGCTCCCTTCGTGATGACGGCCGTGCTGTCCTTCGACAGCCGCACCTATCTTGCTCCGCTGCCGCCGCCCGACCTGTCGCTGCAATGGTACGAGCGGTTCCTGTCCGACGCCTATCTGCTGGCGGGGCTCAAGACCAGCCTGATCGTCGCCGTCATCGTCACGGCGATCTCCACCGCCGTCGGCATCGCCACGGCCATCATGTTCCAGCGCTCGCGCTTCAGCGGCAAGGAGGGGGTTCTGTCCTTCCTGCTGTCGCCGCTGATCGTGCCGCCGGTGGTGCTGGGCTTCGGGCTTTTGCTGCTCCTGTCGATGCTCGACATCGGCAGCGGTCTGGTCCGGCTGGTCTGCGGTCACCTCATCATCACCGTGCCCTACGCGATCCGCGCCAGCATCCTCAGCGTGGGGTCGGTGAAGGCGGTCTACGAGGAGGCCGCCCTCAGCCTCGGAGCCACCCCGGCCGAGGCCTTCCGCACGGTGACCCTGCCGCTCGCCCGCAGCGGGATCATCGTCGGCGCCATTTTCAGTTTCGTCGTGTCCATGGACGACGTGGCGGTGGCCATGTTCCTCAGCACACCCGACACCTTCACCCTGCCGGTCGCGCTGATGAGTTCGATGCGCGCCAATTTCGACCTGTCCATCGCCGCCGCCTCGACGCTTTTCACCCTCATCGTTCTGGCCGGCGTGCTCGTCCTGGAGCGCACGCTCGGACTCTCGACCCTCTTTGGGAACCCCCATGGCCGTGCTTAAGTCCGATACCGCTCCCGCCGCATCGCCCGCTGCCCCGCCCGCCGTCGAGCTGGTCGACATCGTCAAGCAGTTCGGCAGTTTCGTCGCCACGCGGAACGTCTCGCTGACCGTGCGCAGGGGCGAGACGGTCGCCCTGCTCGGGCCGTCGGGCTGCGGCAAGACCACGCTGCTGCGCATGATCGCCGGCTTCGAGACGCCGACGTCCGGCGCGGTGCGGCTGGCCGGGCGGGATGCCGCCGACCTTCAGCCCTACGAGCGCAGCGTCGGCCTGCTGTTTCAGCAATACGCCCTGTTTCCGCACATGACGGTGGAGCAGAACGTCGCCTATGGTCTGGTGCGGCGCGGCTGGCCGAAGGCCGAGCGCAAGGCGCGCGTCGCCGAGATGCTGGGCCTGGTGCGCATGGACCATCTCGCCGGCCGCTGGCCCGGCGAGTTGAGCGGCGGGCAGCAGCAGCGTGTCGCCCTGGCCCGCGCGCTCGCGACCCAGCCCGACGTGGTGCTGCTGGACGAGCCGCTCTCCGCCCTCGACGCCATGCTGCGCCAGACCCTGCGCCGCGAGCTGAAGGAGATCCTGGAGGCCGTTCACGCCACGGTGATCCTGGTCACCCACGACCAGGAGGAAGCGATGTCCTTCGCCGACCGCATCGCCGTGCTGAACGGCGGCCGGGTCGAGCAGGAAGGGATCCCCTCCGATTTGTACGAGCGCCCCGCCAACCGGTTCGTCGCCGGATTCCTCGGCCGCGCCAACTGGATCGACGGGGTGACCCTGGCCGAACGCGGGGTGGAGGCCGATATCGGCCGGTCGCGCCGGGGAACCACGCTGGCGTTGCCGCCGGGCACGCTTCCCGCCTCCGGAGCGATGGATGTCTGCGTGCGTCCGGAGCGGCTGACCCGCGCCGCGGCCGGCGCGGCGGCGTCCACCGTTGGTCTGCTGACGGGCAGGGTGGTCGAGGCGGTGCATGTCGGCGCCGACGTCCAACTCGCCATCGAGACCGCGGAGGGGGTGTTTGCCTGCCTGGAGCGCAGCCACGGCCTGCGGCTGCCGGCGCGCGGCGAGACGGCGGTCCTGCGGATCGCCCCGCAGGACGCCATCCTCGTGCCCGCCCAGACCGCCTGCCCCTGTCCCAGCAGAGCCCGACCGGCCGGAGTTCCTGTCATGTCCGAGCGCATCCTTGTCATCGGCGGCGGCCTCATCGGCGCCGCCAGCGCCCTGGCGTTGCAAAGCGCCAGCTTCGCCACCACGCTGGTCGAACGCGACGAGCCGGGGCGGGGTTGCTCCTACGGCAACGCCGGACTGATTGCCGACGACCACATCCTGCCCCTGTCCCGCCCGCGGACCTCCGGCAGTTGCCGGGCATGCTCCA
>JAEYOB010000501.1 GCA_023412175.1 Pseudomonadota bacterium
CGGCGCCTCCGGCTCGATCTCCTTCAGCCGCGTCCATACCCGGAAGCCGTGCAGCGCCCGGCCGCGCTCCGGCCCGTTGGGAGCGCCCAGCGCCGCCAGCGCCATGGGCGCCCACGGCCAGCCGGCGCGGCCCATCTCCCAGGCGATGGCGACGGGATCGGACTTTTCCTCGCGCCCCGGCGCGCCGAGGATCTTCAGCAGACGGTGGGCGGCGCGCTGGAGCGCCACCGCCTGCGCTTCCAGCCCGGCGGCGGGCGGCGGCAGGTCGAGGGCCTCGGCAAGGCCGCGCGGGGTGGGCACGCAGAAGACGGCCGGCTTGACGAAGGCGAACAGCTCCAGCGCGTCCAGCATCGGGAACGGATCGACGCCCAGCCGCCGGGCGACGGCGCGGGCGTGGCAGA
Source organism: Pseudomonadota bacterium (assembly GCA_023412175.1). Lineage (GTDB taxonomy): Bacteria > Pseudomonadota > Alphaproteobacteria > Azospirillales > Azospirillaceae > Azospirillum. The sequence goes on from JAEYOB010000501.1 coordinate 402, forward strand.
CGACGGGCGTGTGGCGGCGGGCGCGGTTGGCGGTGGCCAGCGGGCTCAGCGTCTCCACCTCGCCGTCGGCGCTCATCCACACGACCTGCCGCGCCCCGGCGACGATGACCGGGGCGGTGTCAAGCGACAGCGGAGGCGAGACGGGGTGGGACGTGTCCATGGAGCATGCAGTATAAGGGGCCGGCTCCTCGGGTACGAGCACCCCCGTTGCGACCTCTTATAGGTATTTTTTCGGCCGGCACGATGAAAATCGTCTTCCCTACCCCACCCGGACAGCGATGCTGGGGCGCCTGATCCGCGGTCTCTTCGCCGCCGCCATCGCCCTGGCGGCACTCGGCATCGGCTGGGCGCTGCTCTACACGGTGGCTCCGGTGCCGGCGACGCCGCTCATGCTGATCCGCGCCGCGGGAGGAGCGGAGATGCGCCACGACTGGGTGCCGCTGCCGCGCATCGCCCCTACGCTGGCCCGCGCGGTGATCGCCTCCGAGGACACCAAGTTCTGCGGCCACGGCGGCTTCGACTGGGAGGCCATCGAGGACGCGCTCGAGGACAACGGGGAGGGCCGGCGCCTCAAGGGCGGCTCGACCATCAGCCAGCAGACCGCCAAGAACGCCTTCCTCTGGCCCGACCGCACCTGGACGCGCAAGGGGCTGGAGGCGGGCTTCACGGTGCTGATCGAGACGCTGTGGCCGAAGCGCCGGATCATGGAGGTCTACCTGAACATCGTGGAGTGGGGGGACGGCGTATACGGCGCCGAGGCCGCGGCGCGCCACCATTTCGGCAAGCCGGCGGCGGCGCTCACCCGCCGCGAGGCGGCGGTGCTGGCGGTGCTGTTGCCCAGCCCGCGCAACTGGACGCCGGCCACGCCGTACGTCCAGCGCCGCGCCGGGGTGATCGAACGCCGCATGGGCGTGGTGGAGCGGAGCGGGCTGGACGACTGCGTGCGTTAGGGAACCCTGCGCCCCATGACGCGTTTGCGCGCTTGGGCGCCCGAACTCCGCGGCGATACAGTGTCCGGAGCCCCATGGGGGCACGGCATCGCGCCGCAGCCCTGCACGGGTGCAGAGGGGAGGCATCGGCGACCTGCCGATGAAGCGAACATGCCTCAATACGTCATCGAGAGAGACATGCCCGGTGCAGGCAAGCTGTCCGCGACCGACCTGAAAGGGGCGGCTACGAAGTCCTGCGACGTCCTGCGCAGCCTGGGTCCCGACATCCAGTGGGTGCACAGCTACGTCACGGACGACAAGCTCTACTGCATCTACCGGGCGCCGAACGAAGACATCATCCGGGACCACGCCGCGAAGGGCGGCTTCCCGGCGGACCGGATCTCGGCGATCCGCGCCACCATCGACCCGACCACCGCCGAATGACGCCCGGCATGGGCCGGTGCGGAACCCGACCGCACCGGTTCGTGCCGCGCCCTACTCGCCCCCGTCACCGTCCCCGTCATTGCCGCCGGAGTCCCCCATGGCCGGCGGATCGGCCGCCGCGGCACCTCGCGCGGCCGTCCTGTCCGTGCGTTTGCGGGTCAGCTTCGACGCCAGGATCACCAGCGCGCCGACCACCGCCGCCAGCACGACGAACTCCATCGCTACGCTCCCGTGCTTGCCGCCAGCCGCAGGCTGACCACGCCGGCGACGATCAGCGCGATGCCCAGCAGCTTCAGCATCCCGACGCTCTCGCCGAACACCATGATGCCGATGGCGGCGATGGCCATGGTGCCGGCCGCCGACCACACCGCGTAGGCCACCCCGACCTCGACCGTGCGCAGCGCCCACGCCAGTAGCGTGAACGACACGCCGTAGCACGCCACCACCGCAACCGCCGGCCACAGGCGCGTCATGCCGTCCGACAGTTTCATGGCGGTGGTGCCGGCGATCTCGAAGCCGATGGCGACGGACAGGTAGACCCAGCCCATGGGGGCGTTCTCCGGTTGCGGGGGTGGCGGAAAGGTGGCGCAGGCGGACCCGTCAGGCAAGGCTCCGCCGTTGACGCCCTTTCGCTTCCGCCCTAGGGTCCGGGCTCCCCCATTGTGTGTGTCGAAGGGTTTCTGGTCATGACGAGCGAGCGGGAATTGGCGTTGCAGGCGAAGGCGTGGCCGTTCGAGGAAGCGCGCAAGCTGGTGGCACGCTTCGCCAAAACGCCGCCGTCCAAGGGCTACGTCCTGTTCGAGACCGGCTACGGCCCGTCGGGCCTGCCGCACATCGGCACCTTCGGCGAGGTGGCGCGCACCACCATGGTGCGCCAGGCGTTCCAGCGCATGTCCGACCTGCCGACCAGGCTGTTCGCCTTCTCCGACGACATGGACGGCCTGCGCAAGGTGCCCGACAACATCCCCAACAAGGAGATGGTGGCCCAGCACCTCGGCAAGCCGCTGACCCAGGTGCCCGACCCGTTCGGCACGCACGACAGCTTCGGCGCCCACAACAACGCCCGGCTGCGCGCCTTCCTCGACCAGTTCGGCTTCGACTACGACTTCCAGTCCTCCACCGACAGGTACAAGTCCGGCCGCTTCGACGACGCGCTGCTGAAGGTCCTGCGGCACTACGACGAGATCATGGCGGTGATGCTGCCCACGCTGGGCGAGGAGCGGCAGCAGACCTACAGCCCGTTCCTGCCGGTGTCGCCCTCCACCGGGCGCGTCCTTCAGGTGCCCGTGCTGGAGCGCGACGCCGACGCCGGCACCATCGTCTTCGAGGACGAGGACGGAAAGAAGGTCGAGGTGCCGGTCACCGGCGGCCACGTCAAGCTGCAGTGGAAGCCCGACTGGGGCATGCGCTGGTACGCGCTGGGCGTCGATTACGAGATGGCCGGCAAGGACCTGATCCCCTCGGTCGAACTGGCCGGCAAGATCGTGAAGATCCTCGGCGGCACCCCGCCGGAGGGCTTCAACTACGAGCTGTTCCTCGACGACAAGGGGCAGAAGATCTCCAAGTC
>JAEYOB010000506.1 GCA_023412175.1 Pseudomonadota bacterium
GGCAAGGGCTACGCCCCGGCCGAGGCGTCGGCCGACAAGCTGCACGCGGTGGCCAAGTTCGACGTGGTGACCGGCGCCCAGGCCATGCCGAAGGCCGGGCCGCCGAGCTACACCAAGGTCTTCGCCAACGCGCTGATCGCCGAGGCCGAGGCCGACGCGAACGTGGTGGCGATCACCGCGGCGATGCCGTCGGGCACCGGGCTCGACCTGTTCGGCCGGCGCTTCCCCAAGCGCTGCTTCGACGTCGGCATCGCCGAGCAGCACGCCGTGACCTTCGCCGCCGGGCTGGCGGTGGAGGGGCTGAAGCCGTTCTGCGCCATCTACTCGACCTTTTTGCAGCGCGCCTACGACCAGGTGGTGCACGACGTGGTGCTGCAGCACCTTCCCGTCCGCTTCGCGCTCGACCGCGCCGGGCTGGTCGGGGCGGACGGCGCGACGCACGCCGGCTCGTTCGACGTGGCCTATCTCGGCTGCCTGCCGGACCTCGTGCTGATGGCGGCGGCGGACGAGCTGGAGTTGATGCACATGGTGGCGACCCAGGCCGGCATCGACGACCGGGCGAGCGCGCTGCGCTACCCGCGCGGCGAGGGCATCGGGCTGGCGCTGCCGGGGCGCGGCACGGCGCTGCCCATCGGCAAGGGGCGGGTGGTGCAGGAGGGCAGCAAGGTGGCCATCCTGAGCTACGGCGCGCGGCTGGGCGAGTGCCGCAAGGCGGCGCAGGAGCTGGCGGCGCGCGGGCTGTCGACCACGGTGGCGGACGCCCGCTTCGCCAAGCCGCTGGACGAGGATCTGGTGCGGCAGCTGGCGCGGCACCACGAGGTGCTGATCACCATCGAGGAGGGCTCGGTGGGCGGCTTCGGCAGCTTCGTGCTGCAGTTCCTGGCGACGTCGGGGCTGCTCGACGGCGGGCTGAAGATCCGGCCGATGGTGCTGCCCGACCGCTTCCTCGATCATGACGCGCCGGCCAAGCAGTACGAGGAGGCCGGACTGAACGCCGGATCCATCGTCGCCACCGCGCTGGGCGCGCTCGGCATCGACGCGCTGGCCGAGGCGCGCGCGTAGGTCCAATCATCTTCCCGATCCGACAAAACGAGGGCTGTCCACGCATGGGCAGCCCTTCGTCGTTTGTTCGTATTCCGAAGATTAATAACAAAGGTTCTACCTCGTTTTGGCTAGCTTTCTGTCGGCAGGTTTCCCTGGAGAGCCCAGTACCCATCCACTACATTTGCTTCAATCCAGCTCCAATCCGCGCGGGCTCTGCAAGGACTTGCTCTTTTTATGTCTCTTCCGTCCGACACTGTCGTCGCCGGCCTTTCCGACTCCGGGCAGGCAGCACTCCTTCTCGCATCGCTGGAGCAGGCGCCCGTCGCCATGGCAGTGGTCGAGGGGCCGGAGCACCGCTTCAGCTATGCGAACGCAGCCTGCCGCGCGTTGACGACGGCGAAGCCCGGCGACCGCTTCGCCGACGGGTTTCCAGGCGAAGCGGCGGGCGCGTGCGTGCCGCGCCTGGAGGAGGTCTGCCGTACCGGCCGGCCTGCGCAGGTCCGGGATCTGGTGCTCGCCCGCGACGGTGGCCGCATCGAGGTGTGGGACGTCGATTGCGTTCCGCTGGCCGCGTCCGAGGGCACGCGCGGGGTGCTGATCACCATCCACGACGTTTCCACCAGGGCCGCGGCGCTGAAGGAGCGGGACGAGCTGCTGCGCGAGGTCAACCACCGCGTCAAGAACAGCCTCCAGCTCGTCTCCAGCCTGCTGACGCTCCAGGCGCTCAGCTCCAAGGATCCGGAGATGCGCAGGCAGTTCCAGGAGGCGTGCGGGCGGATCGGCACCGTCGCTCAGGTGCACCAGCGCCTGTACCAGAGCGAGAACCACAGCGAGGTCGCCTTCGGCCAATACCTGCGCGACCTGTGCCGCGAGTTGGGCGGCAACCTCGCGGCGCAGCCGGGGCGGACGGTGGCGGTGGACACGGATGACGTCGACCTGCCGGCCGACACGGTGATCCCGCTGGCCCTGGCGGTCAATGAACTGGTCAGCAATGCCATCAAGTACGCCTATCCCGCCGGCCAGCCGGGCGAGGTGGCGGTGAGTTTCCGCGTCCAGCCGGACGGCCGGAAGAGCCTGACCGTCGCCGACCATGGCCGCGGCCTGCCGGAAGGGTACGACGTGGCGCGTGCCGACACGCTGGGCATGAAGGTGGTGCGCGCCTTCGCCGGCCAGCTCAAGGGCCGTTTCCGGGCCGAGCCGAACGGACCAGGGACGCGGTTCGTCATCGACCTGCCGGCCTGACATTCCCGGTACACGCCCCTTGCCCTGAGGGCGGGCTTGCGCCATGCATCTGCCCGGACCGACGGGAGGGCAGGGCATGGCGAAGGTACGCGTGGACATGGCGCTGGTGGAGCGCGGGCTGGCCGAAAGCCGCGCGAAGGCGCAGGCGCTGATCCTCGCCGGGCTGGTCTATTCCGACACGCGGCGCATAGACAAGGCCGGCGACCTGCTGCCGGAAGGGGCGCCGCTGTCGGTCAAGGGGCAGGACCATCCCTGGGTGTCGCGCGGCGGGCTGAAGCTGGTGAAGGGGCTGGACGAGTTCGGCATCGACCCGGCGGGGCTGGTGGCGATGGACGTCGGCGCCTCGACGGGCGGCTTCACCGACGTGCTGCTCAGCCGGGGGGCGGCGAAGGTCTATGCGGTGGACGTCGGGCACGGGCAGCTTGCGTGGAAGCTGCGGCAGGACCCGCGCGTGGCGGTGCTGGAGAAGACCAACGCCCGCCACCTGACCCGCGCCGAGATCCCCGATCCCATCGACCTCGTGGTCTGCGACGCCAGCTTCATCGGGCTGGAGGTGGTGCTGCCCGGCCCGCTGGCGCTGACCGCGCCGGGGGCGCGGCTGGTGGCGCTGATCAAGCCGCAGTTCGAGGTCGGCAAGGGCCGGGTGGGGAAGGGCGGCGTGGTCCGCGAGCCCGAACTGCACGCCGAGGTCTGCGAGCGCATCCGCGGCTGGCTGGACGGCCTGCCCGGCTGGCGCGTGCTGGGCATCGCCGAGAGCCCGATCACCGGACCGGAAGGGAACAAGGAGTTCCTGGTGGGCGCGGTGCGGGATTAGAACAAATTCCGGTCCGCCATGAACCGGAATTTGGCTCTAGATTTTTGTTTTGACGAGCAGATTCACGCTACCGGACCTTCGGTCCGTTCGCGATCTGCTCTAGAATCTGACCGGCGGCATGCTCGCTCGCACGCCCGGCTCCGCCGCGTCCAACAGCGGCCCCAGCCACGCCCGAAGCTCGCGCGCGACGGCCTCCCGGACGAACCCCTTGCCGGAGGCCAAGCTGCGGATCTCGTCGAAGGTCGATTTCGGCGGCGGATAGAGTTCCAGCGACACTGGGGTGCCGGGCGCAAGCCCGATGGCCTCGCGCACGCGGGCCAGCGCCGTCTCGGTATCGCCCAGCTCGTCCACCAGACCGAGCCCCAACGCCTGGGCGCCGGTCCAGACGCGGCCCTTGGCCGCCGCGCGCACCTTTTCCGGCGGCAGCTTGCGGGCCTCGGCGACCTTGGCGAGGAAGGTGGCGTAGGTGCTGTCGATGATGGCCGTCAGCCGCTCCTGCTCGGACGGGTTGAAGGGCTGGAACGGTGACCACATGCCGGCGTTGCGGCCCTCGGCCACTACACCCCAGCGCACGCCCAGCTTCTCCGACAGGCCGTCCACCGACATCTTGCCGGCCACCACGCCGATGGAGCCGGTGATGGTGCCGGGCAGCGCGACGATGCGGTCGGCGTTCATGGAGATCCAGTACCCGCCCGAGGCCGCCGCGTCGCCCATGGAGACGACCACCGGCTTGCCGCGCTCGCGCGCCTTGACCACGGCGCGGCGGATCGCCTCCGACGCGGTGACCGAGCCGCCGCCGCTGTCCACCCGGAACAGGATCGCCTTGACCGACTCGTCGTCGATGGCCTCGTCGAACGCCTCGACGATGGTGTCGGAGCCGGCGCTCAGCTCGCTGAAGCCGTGCCCCTCGCTCTCGCCGCGAGAGATGGTGCCGACCGCGTGGATCAGCGCCACCGTCGGGCCGTCGTCGTGCGGCGGCCCCGCGGCGTCCAGATACTCCGCCAGTTCCAATGTTTCGGCGCCGCCGGCGCGGCGCAGGGCCTCGGATTCCACCTCGTCGCGGTAGCCGAGGCGGTCGATCAGGCGGGCCTGGAAGGCCTCCTGGTCGAGCAGCGGTGCCCGGTCAATCAGGCCGCGCACCGTGGCCGCGTCGAGGCGCCGCGCCTTGGCGATGCCGTCGACGATCTGCTGCGACAGGTCGGCGAGCAGGGCCTCCGTCATCTCGCGGTTGGCGGGGGTGAGGTCGTGCTGGGTGAAGGTGTCGGCGAAGCTCTTGTACTCCTCGCGCTGCTGGACCTGCGGCTGCACACCGAGCTGGTCGAGGGCGCCGCGCACGAAGGGCATCTGCGCCGCCAGCCCGGTGATGCCGACGTTGCCCAGCGGCTGCATCCACACCTCGTCGAAGCCTGTCGCGAGATAGTAGGAGCGGTTGCCCGACCCGCCCTCGCCGAAGCTTTCGGAGAAGGCCAGCGCGAAGCGGCCGGCGTTGCGGAACCGCTCGACGGCGGCGCGCAACTCCTGCGCCGCGGCGAAGCCGGGCTCGTGCCCGCCCAGGCGCACGACGAGGCCCTTCACCCGCGCGGCGGTGCGGGCCCGCTCCAGTCCGTCCACCACGTCGCGCAGGCTCGCCTCGCGACCCAGCAGGCCGCTCAGCGGGTCGCCGCCCGGCCCGCTGGACAGCGGCTTGTCGAGATCCAGCGTCAGGACCATGGCGGGGGGAAGCGTCTCCTCGTGCTGCCAGACGAACCAGATCGCGGTGCCGATGCCGGCCACCACCAGGAAACCGATGAAGGCGAACAGGCGGACGAGGAAACGCAGCATCTCGGTGACACTCCCGTGGTGGCCCCGGCCCTTCGGTC
>JAEYOB010000680.1 GCA_023412175.1 Pseudomonadota bacterium
GATCTCGGGCGCTTCCAGGCCGACCTGGACCGGGCCGCCGACACCGCCCGCGCCATCATCGGCCCCTTCCACGACGCGCTGCTGCGGCTGCAACGGCTGCCGATCCCGGTGCTGGCCTCGGTGCACGGGCCGGTGGCGGGGGCGGGCATGAGCCTCGCCATGGCGGCCGACCTGTGCATCGCCGCCGACGACGCCCGGTTCACGCTCGCCTACGCCCGCATCGGCGCCTCGCCGGACGGTTCGGGGAGCTGGTTCCTCCCCCGCCTCGTCGGGCTGCGCCGCGCCATGGAGATCGCCATGCTGGCCGAACCCATCGAGGCGGCCGAGGCGTTGCGGCTGGGGCTCGTCAACCGCGTGGTCCCGGCCGCCGACCTCGCGGCGGAGACCGAGGCGCTGGCGGGACGGCTGGCGAACGGCCCGACCGTGGCGTACGGGCGCATCAAGGGCCTGCTGCACCGCTCCGGCACCGCCGACCTCGCCGACCAGCTCGCCGCCGAGGAGGAGAGCTTCGCGGCGCTGGCGGGCACCGGGGATTTCCGCGAGGGCATCACCGCTTTCTTCGAGAAACGGGGGGCGCGATTTGATGGCCGGTGACGTGACGCCTTTCAACACGCCGATCCTGGAGGTGGACAACCTCACCCTGGCCTTCGGCGGCGTGCGGGCGTTGAGCGGCGTGACGTTCCCGGTGGCGCGCGGTTCCATCACCTCGGTCATCGGGCCGAACGGCGCGGGCAAGACATCGCTGTTCAACTCCATCTCCGGCTTCTACCGGCCGCAGGGGACGGTGCGCTTCGAAGGGCAGGCCATCGAGCGGCTGGCCCCGCCCAAGCGCGCCAAGCTCGGCCTCGCCCGCACCTTCCAGAACATCGCGCTGTTCCGCGGCATGACCGTGCTGGACAACATCAAGCTCGGCCGCCACGCGCACATGAAGACCGGCGTGCTGGGCGCGCTTTTCTATGTCGGCCGCGCCCGCCGCGAGGAAATGGAACTGCGCCGCGACGTCGAGGAGCGGATCATCGACTTCCTGGAGATCGACCACATCCGCAAGGCGCCGGTCGGCTCCCTGCCCTACGGCCTGCAAAAGCGGGTGGAACTGGCGCGGGCGCTGGCCATGCAGCCCAAGGTGCTGATGCTCGACGAGCCGGTCGCCGGCATGAACCGCGAGGAAACCGAGGACATGGCCCGCTTCATCCTCGACGTGCGCGAGGAATGGGGCGTCACCGTGCTGATGGTCGAGCACGACATGGGCATGGTGATGGACATCTCCGACCATGTGGTGGTGCTGAACTTCGGGCAGGTGATCGCGCAGGGTCTGCCGCGCGACGTGCAGGCCGACCCGCAGGTGGCGGCGGCGTACCTCGGGTCCGGGAATGTGGACGATTTGCGGGCGAAACTTGGCGCAGACGCGCGGAAGGTGGCGTGATGCGTGGCGTCTTCCGGGGCAGGGCTTCCTCCCCTCTCCCCCCCGGGGAGAGGGATAGGGTGAGGGGGGGCGCCTGATGGAAACGGACTGGCTGCTCCTCGCCGAAGTCAGTCTGGCCGGGCTCGGCACCGGCGGCCTGTACGCGCTGACCGCGCTGGCCTTCGTCGTCATCTACAAGGCGACGCGGGTGGTGAACCTCGCCATCGGCGAAGTTCTCATGCTCGGCGCCTACGCGTTCTTCGGGCTGGCGGCGGGATGGGCGCTGCCGTGGTGGGCGGCGGCGCTTGGGGCGCTCGTGGTGGCCGGACTGTTCGGCGCGGTGGTCGAGCGGACGGTGATCCGGCCGATGCTCGGCGAAAGCCCCATTTCCGTCTTCATGGTGACCGTCGGGCTGGGCAGCATCCTGATCGGCATCGTCGAGATCGTCTGGACCGCCGACCCGCACCGCCTGCCGGAGTTCATGCCCAACGCCCCGATCTTCATCGGCGAGGCGTTCCTGGCGCCCAAGATCGCCTATGGCTTCCTGGTCGCCGCCGCGGTCATCGCCGTCTTCGTCCTGCTGTTCCGCTTCTGGCGCGGCGGCGTCGCGCTACGCGCCACCGCCAACGACCAGGCCGCCGCCTATTCCATGGGCATCAACGTGCCGGGCGTGTTCTCGCTGGCCTGGGTGGTCGCCTGCATGGTGGCGGCGGGAGCCGGCATCCTGGTGGGCTCCATCGGCGGCATCTCCTCCACCATGGGGGTGTTCGGGCTGTCGGTGCTGGTGGTGGTCATCGTCGGCGGGCTGGACAGCGTGCCGGGCGCCCTGGTCGGCGGGTTGCTGATCGGGCTGGTCGAGGCGCTGGCCGGCATCTACCTCGGCGGCGAGTATAAGCTGCTCGCCACCTTCACGCTGCTGATCGCCGTGCTGATGGTGCGGCCCTACGGCCTGTTCGGCACCCACGAGATCGAGAGGCTGTAGGGCATGCGCATCGCCTCCGCCAAGGAAAGCTACGCCGCCGACGAGGCGCTGTTCGACAGCGCGGTCCAGCGCGGCTGGTTCGTCGTGCTGCTGCTGGCGCTCGCGCTGTTCCCCTTCGCGGTGAACCAATACTGGGCCTATCTGGCCTGCCTCGCCGCCATCAACGTCATCAGCGCCACGGGGCTGAACATCCTCACCGGCTACACCGGGCTGGTCAGCCTGGGGCAGGCGGCCTTCATGGGGGTGGGCGCCTACACCGTGGCGGTGCTGGAGGCGCGCCTGGGCACGCCGTTCCTGCTCAACCTGCTGCTGGGTGGGTTCATGGCGGCGGCGGTCGGCATGGTGTTCGGCATCCCCAGCCTGCGGGTGAAGGGGCTGTACCTCGCCATCTCGACCATCGCCGCGTCCTTCATCCTGCACTTCGTCTTCGCCAACTGGACGAGCGTGACGCGCGGCGTCAGCGGCATCAACGTGCCCCCCGCGCGGCTGTTCGGCATCGACCTCGACACGCCGTTCAAGCTGTACTGGGTGATCGTGCCGCTGGCGGTGCTGATGCTGCTGGGCGCGGCCAACCTGTTCCGCACCCGCATCGGACGCGCCTTCATCGCCGTGCGCGACCGCGACATCTCGGCCGAGGTGCTGGGCATCCCCTTGCTGCGCACCAAGCTCACCAGCTTCGCACTGTCGTCCTTCTACGCCGGGGTGGCGGGGGGCCTGTGGGCCTACTTCTTCCGCGTGGTGACGCCGGAGACCTTCCCGCTGGTCATGTCGATCTTCTTCCTGGCCGCCATCATCGTCGGCGGCATGGGAACGATTCTCGGCGGCATCCTGGGCGCGGTGTTCATGACGCTGGTACCGGAGCTGCTGAAGCTCGGCGTCGGGCTGATCAGCCCGTTCTGGCCGGACGCGGCGGTGATGCTCTCTCCGGTGCGCACGGTGGTGTTCGGCGCGCTGATCGTCGGCTTCCTGGTCTTCGAGCCGCAGGGGCTGGCCGAGATGTGGCGGCGGACACGGCGCTTCTTCCACCTGTGGCCCTTCAAGACCTGACAAAACAACAAAGGGAGGACGAGGAGATGCTGAGGCTTACGAGACGCGGGCTGGGAGCGCTCGCGCTGGCGGCCGGCATGGCGGCGGCGCTGCCGGCCCCCAGCGCCAGGGCGGCCGCCGACGACATCGTGCTGGGCGGCTCCATCCCGATGACCGGCGTGTTCGCCTTCGCCGGGATCGGCATCCAGGCGGGCATCACCGACTACCTGAAGATCGTCAACGACGCCGGCGGCGTGAAGGGCCGCAAGGTGCGCTTCGCCTTCGAGGACACCGCCTACAAGGTCGACACCTCGGTCGCCGTGTTCAACAAGATCGTCGCGCAGGACAAGCCCAACCTCTACTACGGCGACTCCACCGCCTTCTCCAAGACCATCAACCCGGAGCTGGAGCGTTCCGGCACCATGATGATGGCCGGCGCCTCCTTCGCCACCGAGCTGAACGACCCGAAGAAGTTCCCCCTGCAGTTCATGGCCGGGCCGGACTACACGGAGATGTTCGGCATCCTGCTGCGCTACATCGCCAAGGAGAAGCCGGGCGCCAAGGTCGCTTTCGTCAACTCCGACACCGAGTTCGGCCGCGACCCCATCGCCACCTCGGAGAAGAAGGCGGTCGAGCTGGGCCTCAAGGTGGTCGAGAAGATCGTCACCCCGCCGGGCAGCGTGGACGTCTCAACCGAGGTGCTGAAGCTGCGCCGCTCGGCCCCGGACTACACGATCTTCCACGGCTACGTGATGGCGCCGATCCCCGAGTTCATCGCCCAGGCCAAGCAGATGGGTATGACCAGCAAGTTCATGGGCACGTTCTGGAGCATGGACAACTCCATGGTCCAGAAGATGGGCGATCTGGCCGACGGCTTCATGGGCGTGATGCCCTACCGCTACTACTACGACGAGGAGCCGAACGCGCCGATGCTGGCGAAGATCCGGCAGATGCGGCCCGAGTACCAGTCCACGCCGTACATGCAGGGTTTCCTCACCGCCATGCTGATGGTCGAGGCGGCCAAGCGGACGCTGGACCAGGGCCAGGAGCTGAACGGCAAGAACCTCAAAGCGGCGCTGAACTCGATCAAGGACTTCGACACCGGCGGCATCATCGGCGTTCCGATCTCGGTGCCCGGCAACTCGATCCCGGTCGGCCGCATCTACAGGGCGGACGTGCAGAAGAAGCTGATGGTTCCGGCCTCCGACTGGATCAAGCTGGAGCAGTGACGCCCATGGCCGCGGAGCCGATCCTCGAAGTCACCAACATCGAGGTCATCTACAAGAAGACCATCCAGGTGCTCCGCGGCCTGTCGCTGGCGGTGCCGAAGGGGGAGATCGTCGCCCTCCTCGGCTCCAACGGCGCGGGGAAATCGACGACGCTGAAGGCCATCTCCAACCTGCTGGGCCTGGAGAACGGCGCGGTCAGCGCCGGCCAGATCCGCTTCGCCGGGACGGACGTGGCGGCAAAGCGCCCGCACGAGCTGGTGCGCGCCGGCCTGTTCCACGTCATGGAGGGCCGGCGCATCTTCGACGAGCTGACCGTCGAGGAGAACCTCACCGCCGCCACCTACGCCCGCGACGGCAAGGCGGGACCGGCGTCGGCGCGGTTCGATCTGGTCTACGAATACTTCCCCAACCTGCACACGCGGCGGAGCGTGCGCGCCGGCTATCTGTCGGGCGGCGAGCAGCAGATGCTCGCCATCGGCCGGGCGCTGGTGGCCGAGCCGCAGCTCATCCTGCTGGACGAGCCGTCGCTCGGCCTCAGCCCGAAGCTGGTCGAGGAGATCTTCGCCATCATCGCCCGCATCAACGCCGAACAGCGCGTCTCCATGCTGCTGGTCGAGCAGAACGCGGCGGTGGCCTTCGCGGTGGCCTCCTACGGCTACGTCATGGAGACCGGCCGCATCGTCATCGACGGCCCGGTCGAGCGCCTGACCCGCGACCAGGACGTGCGGGAATTCTACCTGGGCCTGGGAAGCGGGGACGGGGCGAAGAGCTATCGTGACATCAAGCACTACAAGCGCCGCAAACGGTGGCTGTCATGAACGTGCATACAC